>CALFOL010000673.1 GCA_937919915.1 uncultured Planctomycetaceae bacterium | reverse complement strand
CCCATAGATCGAGAGAAATTGCTTGAATATCAGACATGTGAGAAGTCCTGAGAACGATCTAATTCCAAGTGCTGGTTGCCGCGAACTGCTGGAAGAATGCCCGGCAGTCACTGTGCATGAAATTACCAATGAACAAAGTGCTCAGCTTCCGTTTCATGAATACAGTCGCTTCAAATACGGCTCACGCAGCATCGCAGATCGTTATGGGAGGGAATTGTCGCACGCCGTTTGGGGCTCCGATTTACGTAATATTTTGCTTGAGCACGCGGCCGATGGTACCAAAATCATCGTCTATCCGCCCCCGTTCATTAATATCCCGACGGCCGGATATTTCCTGACACGTTCGTTTTTCAACAGCCTGAATCGGCAGCTTTTTTCCGTGGGCTGTTCGCCGATTTTGTTCGGTAAAGTGTGGCGGAAAAAGAGTTATTTCACAGACTACTCAAGGCTGTCGAAAGCGGAACGGGAAAACGTATTCGCGGATGAAGTCTTCACGACCGATACGGAATTGCTGAGATCAGCATACGCGTTGTTCGTGGATGACATCCGAATCACAGGCGCACACGAAAATCGCATCTTTCGAATGACAGATGAGCTTGGCGTCGCCCGTGGTCAGATCGCGATGCTGCATTATGCACGCATTCAGATTCCAGACCTGGATCCCGCGATTGAAGATCGAATGAACAGTGCGGCGATGTCGAATTTGACGTCTGTCACGGAGATGATCAACGCGAACGATTTTTGCTGGAACACCAGAGTAACGAAGCATGTACTTTCGCAGCCAGCGGAAAGCTTCATGGAGTTTGCGGAGTCCATTCGAAGTGCCGACAGAGTCCGACTTCTGAATGGAGCTCTTTCCAATGGCTACGGCTATCTCCCGGAATTTCAGGGAAACGTGCAACGTCTGCATTCTTCGCTGCAGTGATCAGTCGGTGTGAATCAGATGCGTGGCCAGTGAGTCAGGGCTGGTCCTGAAAACGAAACGGCTCACGCTCCGGCCTTTCGATGACCTGGTTCGTGACGGGAGCACTCCGGAATAAACTTGACAGCAAAAAGCACACAACGATAACGATTCCGTACGCTCCCGCGACGATGGCTGCGCTTGGCTTCGGAGATCGGACTGTGGCGGTAACGCGATTCAGTTCGGCAACGTTCTTTGATAACGCCGGTCGTGTGCTCCTGACGCGATCCAATTCGATGGCAATCGTCGGCGATGTGTTTGCTGCCGAAGCCGACGCGGCGAGTCGAATGAATGCTGTTTGAAGTCTTTTCCTGCGGTCGTGAGCGTCGGTGTCGGCTGAGGCTGCGGCGCAATCGCTCAGCAGGCGGGAGTCACCAACCGAAATCTTAAACATTGCCACACCAAGATCGATTTCCGCTTTTTTGGCCTGCTGGCGGACTGCAAAGTGGCGCACACGGATGACACACCATTGTGCGACTGCCTGGACATGAGAAATGAATCCCGCGCTGGCAATCTTCACTTCTCGTAATGCGTTCTCAGGATTCATCTTCGACTGGCTCATGACGGGATTTTCAGCTTCCCGTCCTCGAAATTTATTGACGTCATTTGCGGCAATGGACTTGCCCCATGGAATGCTCCGGATTGAGAGTCTTCGCAGAAGCGCCACGGTCGCTCTGAGATTTCAAATCTGAAATCTCAGAGGAAAACGCCATCGGAGTATCCTACTTCAGGTCGCTGCCTTTGATGGGCTTGTCGCGGGTGATCAGATCGGGGCCCTTGCCGGCGCGTTTTTCGTAGACGCCGTCTCCGGCTTTCACGTACTTGGTGAAACCCAGTCGGTCGAGCTTTTTGTCGTCCTTCACGCGGTGCTTCATCGATGATTCGGTCCACATGCCGCCCGCGAAGACGCGCGGGATGATGCGCTGCACGGGTTCGTTCGTTTCCGGATGATGCGTCAGCGGCGGATCTTTGATGCCCTGTTCGATCTCGAATTCTTCACCGGGCTCGCCGTCTTCGCGAATGATCTCGTAAACGTAGGTTGGCATGGGAAAGGTTGGAAAGCGGAAACTCGAAAGCGGAAAGCCGACGTCGGCGTGCTATCGTAGTGACATTTTGTGATGAAATCGAGAGCCGAATTTCTGATTCTGTGCTGGGCCGCGTGGCGCTGTGACGCACCCGCTGGGGGCAGGTCTCCTGACCTCGCCCTGGTCTTGACCGTAGGTCTCCACAGATCGCGTTGGGAGAGTCGGGAGACCTTCAGTCAGGACGTGTGCGGGGTCGGGAGACCCGCGCACAGCGATCACGCAGCAAATGGAAGGTGCGTGTATAGTTGATCCGTCAGGTTCTGCCTCTCCGGCTCACAGAACAGGGACACCGTCCTGTTAGAGTTCGTCGTCGATGAGGAGAAACCGCATCATGGGCTCTGCAATCTTCCAGGCATCGTCCCATTCTTCAGCGGGAGCCTGAAACGATACATCATGAATTGTTCCAGTCTCAGTGTTGGCGATGATGATGTTGTGAATCGTGCGTTTCTTGTTTTCTGCGGGCTGGTGGATCCTCAGGCCCAAAGCTTCCAGCGGACCTGCGTTCTGTCGCCATTCTTTAATGATTTCGAAACGGACCTTCTTTTCATCAATTCGTCTTTCGGCGATCTGGACGGCCGTCTCCTTTGCACCTTTTTTGCCGACCTCCACAAGCACCTGAATTCGCATGCCCGTCTGATAGCTGTCTTCGTTTTCTTCGTCTGGTTTCTCTTTGGAAATTACATACACTCGCGGTGGCTGTTTTGAAACGGTCCAGCCATCTGGCTTCAGAAAGAACCCTCTGACCTCAACGAAATGCCCCCATTCATAGCCTTTCGGGGATGCGATTGGCGGTACTTTGTCGACGAGCTCGTAGAAGTTGAATCGTTCTTGAAGGGCAGGCGACCTCAGCCCGTGCATATAGGCTTTTTTGAACTGCTCAACCGCTTCCGGTAGTTTGTCCTGACGTTCATAGGTAATGCCACGATTGAAATAGGCCTCGTTGTATTGAGGCTTCAGTTTTTGAGCCTGGTCGTATAGGGCAACAGCTTCTTCAAAACGTTTGAGGTACGACAACGCGTTGCCTTTGTTGACCAGATCCTTCCATGGTTCTGTCGGCTTAAGTTTTAACGCATTGTTGTAGAATTCGATCGCCTTTTCGTATTTACGATCGCGCGAACAAGTGATCCCCATGTTCCGATATGTCTGTGCCAGTGATGCCTCTGAAAGATCGCCTGTTTCCACGCCCTTTTCAAACAACTCCATCGCTTTGTCGTAGTTGCCCAGTGCCGTCTGCCGCCACGCTTCGATGCAATTCGTTAAGTTCTCGCCTGACGCTCGACCAGCAGCGGCGAAAACGACAGATAAAAGCGCCGCACGTGATGAGTAAACGATACTGCTTCATCTGATTACCTTTCGTGGAAGTTTGGGAACGTGGAGTTCGGGTTGAATTTTATACGTAGGCACCAACCGAATGCCACCAGCCGTGAACGCAATCATGAATTTCATAATGTGGTGGTTGCATCGATCGCGTCGGGCTGGCACGTCCGGCTGGGCGCAGGTGTCCAACGAGCGCGTTGGGAGGGCCGGGGAGACCTTCGGTCAGCAGGTGTGCGGGGTCGGGAGACCCGCGCACAGCGCGTGATTACGATCGCTGCCAGGATTCAGGTCACACTGAAGGCTTAGCTTCCGTCGGTGGCTGCTGTTCCGGTGACTCGGAATCGAGTGAGGCGGCCGACTGCAGTTCTGTGACGACGCGGAATGAAATCTCAGAGCAGCGAAATTCTGGCGGTGCCTCCAGATAGTCGATGACAACATTGCCGTCATCTTTGTCGCGGTGACGAATCAGTGCGGGGTTTCGGGATGTGCCTTTTGCCGTCCATTCACCGAAGAGGCTCTTGGAAAATGAGATCTTCAATGGCGGCGAGGGATTGCCTGCAGGTTGTTCTTCGTTTGTTTTCGATGCACCGCCTGGCTTCTGACGACCGGTCGTCTGCAGTTGCATCGCTACGGTCCACTCGTCGTTGGTTGGAAGCCGGTAAAGGCGATGTTCTTTTTCGGAAAGCCACTCACAAAAAGCGGTTGCATCGTGAAAACTCAGGACGGTTGCAATGGAATCATCGTTTCGAGCTTTCGAAGACTCGTCGTTCTCTGCAATCTGAGCGTCGCGGGCTTTCCACGACATCCCTTCCTGCCAGATGAACGTGTTTTCGCTGTATTTCCATGCTCCCGTTGCGTCGTTGATTGAATCATCAGGTTGCGTGGCTGGATCAGGCTGCTTGCCGCGTTCTGCGTCGGTGACGTATCCCGTTTCGCTCACGAATGCTTGAAACTGCTCGAGTGAAACCTCCTGACTGGAAATCACAAAGGGGTACGAAACTGTTCCGCGAGACTTTGTTCTTTTTGAGTCTGCACCGATCGTCAGTTTTTTGCCGGGCATGATGGATGCATTGCAGGATTCCACTTCGAAATGGGTGGGACAAGAGTCAACTCCATCCCGATGGAGTTCTTTCGCTTAATCGGAACTTGCAGTCGTTTCGACCACGCTTGAACCGATTCTCGGACCGCATCTGCTGAGCAGCCCACGGTGAGTGGTGTGAATGCCAGTGATTCTCTGAGCGATTCGGGAGCCGTCGATCTTTTGAGGGTGTACAACGCGGTCTGCTGCGTCGAGTCTGTTTTGAATTGCCACGGTCGCAGAGACGGCCCTCCGCTGAGACAGATCAGCAGTTGATCTGCCATGGATGATTGTGGCTCTGAACCGTGCAAGAACCGGCCAGCGATATTGGCCGTTCCGAATCCGCCTGCGTCATACCCGCTGCCGCTCATTCCCATTCCACCACCCGCTTCGTAGTCAAGGCCGCCCATGCCGTAGGACGGCTTGAGGCTGGTTTCGAATCGAATGATGCCTGGGTGTTTTTCGCCGGCGGAATTCGTGAGCGTGATCAGTGCGGGAGTCACGGATTCGTCGATTTGTATTTCCCAATTTAATCGACTTAGTTCTGGATCGTCCTGAATTAGCAGGCAGGCTTCTGCACCGTTGAATTCAAATTCAATGGTGTTGTGGTCGCTTGACTCGGCTGCTGCACTGCCCATGGGTAGATCACCAGGTTTCGCGACTACCGCCGCCGACATAACGCTGTCTGCCATGCCCAATCCCGGTCTGTCGCCATTAGAGTTTTCGGGTTCCCATCGCCCTGAAATCAGATCGATGAGTTTCGGTGCGGGGACTTGAATTGTGGCGGCCGTTCCTGGGGCAAACGTCACTTCGCCGGACGCGAATTCGCTTTGGCCGAGTGTTGCTCGCCACGGATAAGTTCCTGCTGCTGTGGTGACATCTAACGTTATTCCACCGTCCATAGCGGAGCGTTGCAATGGGCCGTTTTCGGTGTCGATGGTGACAATCATGTTGTCACGCGGTGCTTCGAATTCAATCTGAACCTGCTGCGTTGGTTCCACGGCGGTATTGGAGCGATTCGGAAACGCATAGGTACGAGCGTGCGAAAGGTGTTGTACCTGACTCACGACATCACTTTCCCAGGTCCACAATCCACACAAAGCAAACATTATTGCCAGGCCGAGCGTGGTGAGGATGCCTCTATTGCGAGTTGCGGGACTGAAGATCCGCGAACCCTCTCGCGTTCTTCTGAGGAACCACACTGTCGCAATCGCCGTCCATAGCAGTACGCTGCCGATCGCGGTCCAGAGTATCACCCACGATTGAGCTACGACGTACGCCCAGTTAGTCGCAGATCGCATCAGATCGCCACTAACAAAAAACGCACGCATCCAGAGAAGTGCGGGCAGAGTCCACAGGACGAGCCAAAGGACGACCATCTTCCATTCCAAGCCGAACAGCCAGTGTGTTTCCGGTGCCGTCCCTATGGCGTCGCCTGCACCGACACTTTTTGAAGTCGGTTCCGGAAACAATTTCGCAGATAAAGACGGCAACAGTTTGGGCAGGACAAATGCAAGGACGGAAATGCCCGCTGCCAGTGCGGCGGCGGGTGGAACGGCCGTAGCGGCCATCGCGGCTAATACAGCAAAGAACAGTGGAAGGGGTCGCCGTGGCATGATGCGGCGGAACAATATCCTGACATCCATCAAAGCAGCGGAGGCGATTCCACCGGTGAAACTGTTCCCCATATCCTCTGCCGTATTACTGACTTTTGACGATGATTTTTCCTCGGAGACCACCAGCGCGACCGTTGACGGCGGCACCAGTGATTCTGTCCCTGCGTCAACCGCTGGCGGAGCCGTTCCGGTTTGCAGCGATGCCATGCCTCGCTGCAACAGCGAAACGACTTCATCCGCACTATGAAAGCGGTCGGCCGCACTTTTTGCATGCAGGCGATTCAAGATCACGGCCAGCCATTCCGGAGTTTCGGGATTGATTTCACGGATCGGTCGCGCTGCGTTGTCGCACAGTCGCTTCAAGACACCCATGGCCGTTGTCGCCCGAAACGGCGCGTGTCCAGCCAGCATTGTGTACAGCACGCTGCCGAGACTGAACAAGTCAGCTCGCTCATCAATCGCGTCCCCGCAGGCTTGTTCGGGGGCCATGTATTGCGGAGTTCCCGCAACCACGCCGCTCTGCGTCATGCTGGCATCGTCGATCGCCCGCGCCAGTCCGAAGTCCGTGATGCGAACACGCCCGACGCCGTTCTCCAGCAGAATATTGCCGGGTTTGATGTCTCGATGGACGACTCCCTGCGCGTGAGCGGCGGCGAGGCCCTGAGCAATCTGCAAAGCGATGCGCACGGCTTCGCGGGCAGAAAGTGATCCGGTCCGATGGATGTGTTCTTCCAGGGTTTCTCCGTGGACATACTGCATCACCAGAAACGGGGGCGATTCTTCGACCGCATAAATCGTCACCACATGTTCGTGACAAATGCCTGCAGCCGCGCGGCCTTCCCGCACAAAGCGCTGTCGAGCCTGACCGTTCCCGGCAAGGTGCGGTGCCAGCAGTTTGATCGCTACGATTTGCCGCAGTGATCGATCGAACGCTTTCAGCACAATGCCCATGCCGCCGCGATCAGCGACACGCAGAATGTCGTAGTGACGCAGGCGTCCGATGGTGCCAGGCTCGATTGCTGGTTCAATGAATGACAGCTTGAGTTCGATTGCTTCCCCGATTTCTTCGGCTTCTGCCAGCGACTGCTGCTGTAGTGTTTCCATCACACGATCCAGTTCCGGCTCGGCGACTTTTTCATCACCAAGCCGCGTGGTCGCGGCAACCCAGAACGTTTCGTCCGCGGCGATTTCCTGCAACGCCTGCTGACAGGTCTGGCACTCGTCGAGGTGTAGTTCCAGTGGCCGAGCTTCCAGGTCGGACAGTGTTCCGTGGACGAGGTTGCGAAGTTCTGCGGGGGAAGGGCATGATTGAGTCATCGTTCAGTCGTCTCCGATTCTTTCCACCACTTGTTTCAATCGACTCATCACCCGGCTGCGTGCGAGATAAACGGCTCCCGTGGACATGTTCAGCGATGCCGCGACCTCAGTTCCGTTGAGGCCGTCGATTGCTGTGAGTTCGAATGCCTGCCATGTTTGTTCTGACACCTGAGGCCGGACAACTGTCGCTGCCCAGTGAAAAACTCGCCGTGCGTATTCTGCGTCCCAGTCGTCAGCATCCGGCAGCGACTCGGGACACGTCTGCACGGCTTTCAGATTGTCGTCGCCTCCAGTTCCATCCATTCGTCGAGCAGCACTGGCTTGCCAGTTCATCAGGCGATTGCGGGCAATCGTGAATAACCAGCCGCGGAATGAACCTCGTTCCGGGTTGTATTGCCACTGCCGCATCTGTTGAGCGACGGATGTCATCACATCCTGCGCAAGATCAGCAGCATCGGCGTCCTGAAGTCCTTTTCTGCGAGCAAACCCGTATACCAGCGGCGCGTACAATCCCACAAATTGCTCCCACGCTGGCAGGTCGTGCGTATCGCGCAGTCGCAGCAGCAGGCTGGCTCGCGTCGTTGGTGAGTCGCTCATTCAGTGCTCCGAAGAACCAGTACAGGGCCGGAACCTGATTCTGTCACGCGAATTCGAAAATTCTCCACGAAGCGGCGAATTGCTGCTACGGTGCTGGTTTGCGAATTGACTGTGGCCGCAGTGTGTCGGTGCGATTTACTCGCGAACGTCCGCCGCCTCATCACTGTGCTGCAGCTGCAGCAACAGCTTGTGGGCGTCGCGATAGCGGGGCGCTTGCTCTAATGCCAGCAACACGTGACGTTTCGCGTCTGCAGTATTGTCGGCCATCAGAATTTGCGCCAGTTGGAAGTGTGTTCGGGCGGCGTCCGCGGGTTCCAATTCCAGCAGCGCCTGCAACATCTGGACAGCTGTTTCGCGATCCTTAAGTTCCAATGACGTCGTCAACGTATGGCGGATTGCCTTTGGTTGCAACGGGTCGATTGCCATCACGGATTTTGCTGCCACCGTGGCTTGTGGCCAGTCTTTTGCGGCGACCTGCAATGCCAGCAACTGTATGGCCGATGTCAGGTCGTCTCCGGATTGTTGCAGGTGTTCTGTGAGCACCGCGATCTGTTCTGAAGTTCGCTGCTGTCGTCCATACACCGTGGCCAGCATGCGTCGGGCGGATTGCGGACTGGGGTCTTCCGGGTACAGTTTGATCAGTTGCAGCAACTCGGCTTCTGCTTCATCAAGCTGATCGGATTTCACCAAACCAACCGCCGACAGCAGGCCCTCGGAATAGTTTTTCGAGCCTGACTGTTCGATAGTAATCGCAGCGTCCGGATCTGCCTCAGGGTCATTGATTGTGAACGTCACGCCCTTCGCAAAGTCATCCGCGACAGACTTCAGGTACTTATCGAAGCCTGCTTCCAGCTCTGTTAAGCCTCCGGTGTGTCGGTCCAGCGCGTCATTGATCGTGAGTCCTTCATTCAGCGATTGCAGGATCTTTTGCAACGCTTCGAAGCCGTGTTCCTGCACGATGAATTCGACAACCATTGAGGATTCGTAGTAGGCAAAGTTCAGATCGCTGCCGGACTTCGCGTTCAGGAATGCGCTGCTGAGTTCACTGACGGGTGTGATCCGCCCCGCCTGCACCTGCTGACGAAACTGCGGTGTCATGTGCTGTCCCCAGCGTTTGTCTCGCTGGCGTTCTTCGTAGACCGAAATCCCTTCGCTCAGCCAACGGGGAATGCGATTGCCCGTCATTTGCAATGTGATCACGTGACAGAATTCGTGCCACAAAACGGAGTTCCAGTTGTTTGGGCTGCTGCGCTGTGACGCCGGGCTGTTGGCCGTGATGACTTTTCCAAAGCACACACCCAGAAAGCCAGCGACGTCGGGGATACCGAACGTGCGGACTGCGAAGTCATCCTGCCGATCAAAGATTTCCACCACCACTGGTTCGTCCGGCGTGTAGTTGTAGCGTGATGTTAACGTGTCGAAGGCTTCGTTCAGCAGGATCTGGACCTGCGGGCCGTAGACCGTGGCTTCGCCGCGTTCCATGCGAATGACGAAGCGTTCGCTGGTCAGCGTGGTGAACTTCTGGACGGTATCTTTTAGCTGCAGCAAGTTGAACAGCGTCGTGCTGTATTTGTCCTGCTCCTGAGCTTCTTCGGCCAGTTTCCAGCCGTCGTCTTCAATACCCAATCTCAGCAGGTCCTGTGCCAACTGCGTTTTGGCCGGCAGAAACGCGGGGTCCGTCTGCAGTGCACGTCGCTGGTAGGCAGCCCCTTCGGCAAAGCGATATTTGCGAGACAGACGTTCGCCGATCAGGTGATCGACGGCCGGGTTGGCAGTGGAAAACTGCAGCGCGGTTTCGCGGCTTTTGACTTCTGATTCCGGTTGATTCTGCAGGTGATAAATGACGGCCTGCAGCGCGTGAGTTTCCGGATGGTTGGGGTTGATCTTGTGTACGGCTGCGATTGTGGCTGCCGCCGTGGTGTAGTCTTCGGCGTCAATCTGCTGTTCCGCCAGACGCTGCAGGGCTGGCAGATAGTTGGGGTTTAGCGTGAGCGTTTGTTGAAGCAGTTCTGCGGATTCCTGAGAGGCGCCGCTGTGCAGAGCTTCGGAAAGCAGAAACAGCACGTCGGGGTTGTCGGCGAATTTTTCGGCGACGGGTCGTAAAATGTCGGCGGCCAGCGCAGAGTCGCCCTTGCTGAGTGCGAGTTCGGCGGAGGCGATGAAGCCATCAGGACGCGTACTATAATTCCGCCGCGCGCGTTCGTAGAAACCTTCGAGCAGATCTTTGGGGTCCACACCAATCACCGCGGCTGCTTTGCCCAGCGCGACAAGATCATCAGCGTCTGTGTATCGCCACGGGGCGGCGGCATACAGTTTGTCGATTTCGACGATTAGTCGTTCCGCTTTCTCGCGGTCTCCCAGAATTCGGCAATTAGAATGAGCCAGCATCCGCAGCCGAATGCTCCACGAATATCGTTCCGTGCCGGCTTCGATAGTCGCGTCTGCTGCCTTGTACTGTCCCAGATTGATCTCGGCGGTTGCTTTCAGGATTGGCCATTCTTCGCCATAGCTGCGACGTTCGATCGCGTCCGTAGCGGCCGTCAGGCATTCGGCATATTGACCCTTGTTCAACAGTTGTTGACATTCCAGAATCGTCGCCGCGTCAGCAACTGCAGCAATCTGAAGAATCACGATCGCAGCACAACCTGCGGTGGATGAAAATCGTTGGCAGTTCATTGCAGATCTCAGGACAAGCGGAGGTCGGGCAGTACGATTGCAAGCGTAGCTACAATCGTGCGGAAAGAAAGGGTTGAGCCCTAAAGAAGCGGCTGCGGCGAGTTTGGCCGGTGTAAAAACCGCGAGATGCTGAATCTGCCGCCGCAAACTCCAGCGGCCACAGGCAGGAGCCCGATGAGAAATATAGAGGGCAGAGTTTTTCTGCCTTCGGGGCTTCTTCTCCAGGAGAGTCGTTTTGAACCAGACGCTGCTCGTATCTGACTTGATGAGAAATTGCTGCGGTGCGATCGTGTCGGAGGACACTCGTCTCCGGGATGCAGCGGAGATTCTGGTAACAAACAGTCTAACGGTGCTGATCGCGACGGATTCGTCCGGAGGCCTCGTCGGCGTTGTTCCCGAGACCGCAGTGATCCGCAGGTTGCTGACGACGCCCTTACGAACGGCCACAATTTGCGAAATCCTGTCGCGACATGTTGAGAGTGTCCTGCCACAAACCAGTCTGTATTCTGTACTGCACCTGTTTCGTTCGGCCTGTCACTGCGTGATTCCCGTTGTCGACGAGAATCGACTGATCGTGGGGCTGGTGCATCGTCAGGACGTTGTGCGATTGTTGCTGAGCGAAATGGATGATGTGCAGACTTCCGCCCCTTTCGCGGCTGCGGAACCGCATTTTCTGAAGACTCCGAAGACGCGATCGAATCAGCCGAAGGAGTCGTAGGGCGTCTGTTTTACAAGCTCGACGCGCAAGCGAGTGAATTTGCAGTGCTCGTGTGGATTCACTCGCTTACGCGTCGGGTTTATCTTCGCAGCAATTTAGAAAACAGAGTTGCCCTGCTCCTGGCGCTTTACGATCCGCTGTTCACTTCCTTCATCAACAGTTGCATGTCCTCCCATGCCAGTTTTTTGGCGGATGGATTTCGCAACAGATAGGACGGATGGTAAGTACACAGCACTTTCGCGTTTCCATAGGCTAGAAACTTCCCCCGCAGTTGTCCCACTGGTCTTTGTTCGCCGAGCAGGTTCTGAGCGGCGACTGTCCCCCAGCAAACGATGTATTCTGGATTGACAATCTTGATCTGTCCGTCCAGAAACTGCCGGCAGTTGGCAGCTTCCTGGGGCAGGGGATTGCGATTTCCCGGCGGACGACACCTAAGAATGTTGCAAATGTAGATTTCACTGCGTTGCAATGCACAGGCTGCGATAATCTTGTCCAACAGCTGCCCTGCGGGCCCTACGAAGGGTTCTCCCTTGCGATCCTCGTCCGCGCCGGGTGCTTCTCCGACGAACATGATTTTCGCTGCGGGGTTACCAACACCGAACACCGTTTGCGTTCTTCCCGCGGCCAGTTCAGGGCAGTTCTGGCAGCCGGAAACCACTTCGGCCAGCTTCAACAAACCCTCAGTTTTCTGTTCCCTGGATTGAAAGCTTGATTCCAGCAGGCCTTGTACCAGTTCAGAAACAGGCGGCGCCACGACGGATTGTCGGTCCAGTTGTTTTGGTGCAGGCAGGGTGCTGGCTGATGAATTTGCCAGCGCTGTCGGCGCGGGGGAACGTTTGGTGGGGATTTTTGGACGCGGTGATGGTTTTGGAAGAATCACGGTCGGCAGGTGACTGACTCCGGAAGAAATCATCATCTGCAGAAATTGTCGTATCGCACGGCTGGACATAGTTTTGATGAACGTTTCTTTGCCAGAAGGTATGACAACTACGGGATGCCCCGGCCGTTCCGTTTCGCAGAACGGTGGTGCCACGGCTGGCTTCGGCAGCAGTTGCCGCAGCTGCCACATTTTACAGCCGCTACCGAATCGATTCTGTTTTCTCTAACGCCTGGAGCAGTATCGCGGCCCCTTTCGGTCGCTCCTGTCCGGTATTCTGGGGAATATAGCGATGACTTGTTCGGTTGTCGCAGTCGTTTCACAGAAGAAACTGGAACGAGTCGATTGTTGGCTGAACATTTGAATTGCTTCTCGCCGATCTTCCAACTGTTCGCCGATGTTTGAGGGCATTCAGGGAGACGATTCCACACGGTGTGGTTTCAAAATTCCGCCGAAGTCCTCAAAGAGGCGCAGTGACTCTACGAGACCGAGGCCAAATAACCAAGCAGTCTGAGATCAAGCTGACCCGGGAGGAAAGCGAAACCTCTGACTCATGGATGAACGCGAGGGATTGAATAATGATCAGACGATCATGGAAAACGTTCTTGGCGGGAGTAGCTCTCTTCGGCGGAATGACGGTAGCAAATACCGCATCTGCTGGCGAGGTATACGCCGCTGGTGGGACAAATGGAACAACTCAGAAAATCTTCGGTGAAAGCAACGATCTCACGGTCCAGCTCGCATCAATGAGTTGTAGTGCGGAATCATCGTGCTGCGCCCCAATAGGTTGCGACTTGGGT
>CALFOL010000672.1 GCA_937919915.1 uncultured Planctomycetaceae bacterium | reverse complement strand
TGAGGAGCGTAGCCATACTGTGCCGATGGGGCGTAACCGTATCCGCCGTAGCCCCCACCATACCCACCTGCTCCGCCGCCGCCGCCATACCCGCCGCCACAACCATAAAAGCCGAGCCAGGCGAAGGGATCCAGAAATGGAATGTACGGAAGGCATAAGCAGGCTGATGCCTGACCGGCTGTGGAAATCCCAAGCACAAATGTGAGGATCATGCTGAATGTTGAACGCTTCATCGATCTAAGTCCTTATCTCTGAGCAGCCGGAAGGGGAGGCCGAATGCAGACGTTGGCTACAAGAATTGCCTTGTCATCCTGATCGGAACAACCCGCAGTGAAACTTGAGCGAAAATCGTTTTTTCTGAAGAACACTTAAAGTCGTCTGAAGATTGCACCATCAAGTCAGACTCCACCACTCGCTGGCGCACTGTCAAAACGGGCTACCGGCAACTTTTGCTGATGTGTGCTCAACTCTATTTTTAACGCCCCTGGACGCTTAACAGGCGAGGCGGACACTTCCGGTTGATTGCCGAAACGCTCAGCCGACTGTTACCATGACAGCACACATCGTCACTGCCCCGGTCGTCCTGTCTGAGAACCGCCATGCTCAAGCGAACAACTGTTTTCCTGTTGGCCTCCTTTCTAACGGTTCCCGCAGTCACAGCGCAGAATCCTGACGTTCCCAAAGTGGGAGATGTCGCGCCGGGTTGGAAACAACTCACCGGAACAGACGATAAACCGCATTCGCTGGACGACCTTGCCGACTTCGACGCGGTCGTTGTCTGCTTCACCTGTAACTCGTGTCCGTATTCGGTCGACTATGAAGACCGACTGATCGCGCTGCAAAAAAAGTTCACCGACCAGAATGCCAAAGCGGCTATCGTGGCGATTAACTCGAACGGCGTTCCTGCCGATGATCTCGACAGAATGAAACAACGCGCCGCGGAGAAGAAGTTCAATTTCGCCTATCTGAAAGATGAATCTCAGGACGTCGCCAAAGCGTTCGATGCGATATACACACCGGAATTCTACGTCCTGAATCGCCACCGCAGGATCATCTACCGGGGCGCGATGGACGACACCACCAAGGCTGACGACGTCAAAGTAAAATACGTCGAACTCGCAGTCGATGCGGCGTTACGGAACAAGATGCCCGAAGTCACCGCAGTGGGCGCACGCGGCTGCGCAATTCGATTCAAACGAAAACGCCGCTAGTAGTCTCAATCACGCACGGTTTCCTCGGCCGGACTTCTTCGATTGCCGTGCGACATCCATTCCTGTATCTGACACTTTGAGAAATCTCTATGCAGCGTTCCGTTACCATTGTTGTTGCGTATCTGTCCTGTCTGGTTTCCATTTTGGCCGCGGAACGCCCGAACATTCTGTTGTTTACGGCAGATGATCTGCATGCCGAGTCTCTGGGCGCTTACGGCGGCAAGCCAGCCGACCTGACGCCTCACCTGAACGCGTTTGCAGCAGAAAGCAAGTTGTTCGCCAGGGCGCACGTGAACGTCGCCATCTGCGCACCGTGCCGAGCAGTCATTGCCACGGGACGTTACAGTCATCGATCCGGAGCGATGGGATTCATGCCGGCTCGAGAAGACGTGCCGGACATCGTCACCACTCTGAAGACCGCTGGCTACCACACCGGAATCCTGGGAAAGGTCGGTCACTCGACACCTAAGAAATCCATGAAATGGGACTACAGCTTTGATCAGAAAGAGCTCGGCAACGGACGCGATCCGGAACTCTACTATCAACGCAGTCAGACATTTCTGAAAGAGTGTCAGACGGCTGATAAACCGTTCTACTTTATGGTGAATTCTCACGATCCTCACCGACCCTATTGCGATCCGAACGCGTTGACAAAAGGGGCAGCGATGCCATCTCGTGTCTATAGCCCGGAAGATGTCGACGTGCCGGGATTTCTACCTGACTTGCCGGGTGTGCGAGCCGAACTGGCCACGTATCTGAATTCCACCAGGCGACTGGATGACACATTTGGCAAAGTCATGCAAGCTCTGCGCGAATCCGGCGCGGCAGACAATACGCTCGTGCTGTT
This sequence comes from uncultured Planctomycetaceae bacterium, assembly GCA_937919915.1. Lineage (GTDB taxonomy): Bacteria > Planctomycetota > Planctomycetia > Planctomycetales > Planctomycetaceae > Fuerstiella. The sequence goes on along the minus strand of CALFOL010000672.1, from coordinate 1,715 downwards.
TATCACAGACAATGGCATCGCTGTGCCGTTCGCCAAGTGTAATACGTGGTTTCATAGCTCACACAGTCCGCTGTTAGTGCGTTGGCCCGGCATCGTGAAGCCGGGTGTTCGAGACGACAGGCATTTCGTTTCCGTTGTTGATTTCTTTCCGACATTCATGGAAGCCACTGGCACAGACGGACCGGACGAGCTCGACGGCCGATCGTTTCTGTCATTACTGAAGGGCGAGACACAGGCAGGCCGCGATCATGTGTTCACTCAGATCGATTCCAAAGCCGGCGGGGCTGCCGTGCCGATGCGTTGTGTCCAGAATGAACACTTCGGATACATCTATAATCCGTTCAGTGATGGCAAATACTGGTATCGCAACAATAACGAAGGGAAGACGATGGCGGCGATGGAACAGGCCGCTAAAACAAACCCTGCAATTCAGGCGCGAGTCGATTTGTTTCGCCACCGGGTACCGGAAGAATTCTACGATCTGAAGCACGATCCCGATTGCCTTCACAATCTAATCAACGAGTCTGCTCATACGTCCACTTTGCAAAAACTGCAGGCGTTGCTGGAAACGCAAATGCAGAAGACGAATGATCCGATGCTGGCCGCGTTCAAACACCGCGATGACCGCGTAAAAGTGGATGAAGTCCTGGTTTCCACTTATGGGCCGCAGAAGATCGCAGTGCCCAAAACGAAAAAGGATCGGACAAAGAAGAAAGTCCAGTAGGTGACGATCCCGCGTGACCGTGATGCTTGACGCCGAATATGCTGGTGGTGGGTAACATCACCGACGTCAAGCGTGTTCGGGAGGATCCTGGTCGACCCAAACGGCCACTTTTCGTGTGTGAATTTCATCGAAAAGATCGTGTGAATTTGCCTGGGGGCCACGGTATCCTCAGTGGTTGATTGCGACGATTTCGCCGGTCATGTATGGTTACGGCAGTGATCGTAGTTGTTGCACCAGCCTTAACAATATCAAACTGATCAGGACACACTTATGTATCAGAAGATCGCCCTTGCCGTGATTGTCGCTGCGGCCACATGCAGTGACGCATCAGCACATCTGTTCGGTCACCACCATCACTATCACGGTTATGCAGTTACTGCATATGCGGCTCCTCCAGTGGCCTACTATGCAGCACCCGTCTTTCCGGTTCCCGCCTACGTGACACCGGCTTACTACGCGCCGCCCGTTTTTCCGGTGCCTGCTTACGTCACGCCGGCATACTACGCGCCGGTCCCAGTTGTGCAGCCGGTGTATGGCTACGCGCCATCAGTGACAACGATTCGTCATCGATCGACCCCACATCGTTCTGTGCTGCGAGTTCGCAGCTGGTAATCCGGGCCGCAAGCGGACCACGAATGGACCGCGCCTGCCTGGTTTAATCAACTCTTTGCGACGATAGTATTTAGCCCCCCGCTGAACACACCGGGGGAAGACGCGATCCGACATCATTCATCGGATTTTGAGGGTAGGACCTCGTTTGTTCTTCCCCGCGTGGATTCACGCGGGGCTACAGCGTATTACGCTGATTTGTCGCCGCGGGGAACGTAGGTCGAGTGAAGAATCCCTACTCCCGCGAGCGAGTACCGCTCACGACAATAAGTAAACTGCTCTAATTTGTTACAGCAAATCAAGTTGGGGAAAACTGAACGAGATTGCGGTTAATCGCAAGGCGGACGCTGCTCTAATTCGTCTATTGGGCCATGATTTGCCA
>CALFOL010000671.1 GCA_937919915.1 uncultured Planctomycetaceae bacterium | reverse complement strand
TCTGGCCGACCTGCCACGTCAACTACCAGCCGCCAGCTACGAAGGTCGCAGCGGCACTAATGCATGGCGAATCGCCGCTGATACTCGCATTGAAGACGTACGGAAGAAAAACGTGACGATCAACGTCGTCGACGTCAATGGGACAAAACTCGATGGAGCCCTCATTGTGCTGCGTCAGAACAGTCACGCCTTCCAGTTCGGTTCCGCCATCAGCGCACTTGACGGAAATCTGGCAACGGACGGAACAGATCAGGCACTGAAGTATCAAAGCGAAATCACTCGACTGTTTAACACGGTGGTGATTGAGAGCTCACTGAAGTGGCCGCGTTTTGAAGACGCACGCCAGCCGGGAATTGACGGAGCTGCCTTTGCTGACGCGAATGATCTGTATCTTCGCGGACACAATATTGTGTGGCCAGGTCGAGAAAACATGCCGGCCAGCGTCTGGAACGAATACGACTCTCGCCTCATTGCGGACGGAGAGACTGCTGCGGGGGAATGGCTGAAAACGACTGTCAAAAGTCATGTGGCGGACATGGCCAGTACATTCGCGGGCCTCGTCAGCGAATGGGACGTCATGAATGAGCCGTTCGACAATCATGATGTCATGGACATTCTTGGCGATCAAATCGTTATTGATTGGTACCGCCAGGTGCGCGATGCCGATCCGAATGCGCTATTGACGCTGAACGACTACGATATTTTTTCCGGCAACGGCAATCACGTCGAGCACCGTAATCGATTTGAGTTTTGGCTGACGACTCTGGCCGCAGTCGATCTGCTGGACGTGATTGGAGAACAGGGACATTACAACGATGCAAATTTGACCGACATCGCCGAACTGGGCAACCTGATCGCGCGGTACAACACCGATTTCGACACCCCAATCGCCATTACGGAGTTCGACGTCGACAGTCTGGACGAACAGTTACAGGCGGACTACCTGCGTGATTACCTGACAATGGCATTCAGTCAGCCGGGAGTCTCAAAATTCCTGCAATGGGGGTTCTGGGAAGGTGCGCACTACCTGCCTCAGGCCGCTCTGTATCACGAAGACTTCAGCATCAAGCCCAACGGTCAGGTCTACGAAGACCTTGTCTTCGGCAACTGGTGGACAGATGTTCGCGGGACAACGCTCGACGGCAAAATCTCTGTCACCGCCTTTCAGGGCCGCTATGATCTCACGGTCGAATACGATAACCAGACCTACACAGCAATCGTTGTGGTCGACGAAGCAGGGACGTCGCAACTCACGATGAACCTGCCTGTTGAAGCGATAAGCTACTACGTTCCGATTCTGGAATCAGCGTCGATGGCTCCGGTCGTCGCTCTCCCGGTGCTGGCTCAGGCGCCCAGCGCACAATCAAGCGGACAGAGCCTGCTGGACACGGCCAACGAGATCGCCGATGACGCTGTATCCACATGGCAGGCTACCAGGGATGAGGTGAAGTCGTCGTTTCCAGTTGATGAAGTTAAGGATGGGATTGAAACAGTAACGGAAGTTGTTGAGGATGTTAAAGCCATCGACGAAGTTTTGAAAACAGTTGGCAGCTGGCTGAAGATCTTTCCGTAGAAGTGACTGGAGCTTCCAGCCGCAGTCGTGTGGGCACAGGAAAGACTGCGGCTGGAAGCCCCAGTCACGGACACTATTTGCCAATGTGTTGGCTGGCCGCTTTTGACATTTTTTCGCCGATCATAACGAGCTTATAATCGTGCAGACGTTTTTCATTCAGCCAGTATGGGCTGGTGATCTCCTTGAACGCATAAATCGCCGCCTGAATACCTTCGGCCCAGGCAACAGTGACCAGCTTGATGTCACCATGCACATCGCCGACCGCAAAAATTCCTGGCCGACTGGTTTCGAAGTATGGATCGATGGCAATACTGCCGTCTTCGTTAAGACGAATCGCAAGGCGTTCAAACGTTTCTTTCGCAGATAGAAATCCGATCTGCACAATCGCCAGTTCAGACGATAACTGATCGCCATTCGTCAACGTACTGACCAGATGTCCGTCCCGGATCTCGGCAGCAGCCACTTCTGTGGCGACGCGAATATTACCGCCAAGCTCATGAATACGGCCCACACTGTCCGCCTTGCCAATCGGCGTTTCTTCACGCACAACAACATCCACGCGAGCATTCCGCTGCAGCGTCATGACGGCAGCGTCCAGAGCAGAATCCCCACCGCCGACAATCAGCACATGTTCATCATGGTAATCGTTAACTCGCGGGACCTTGTAATGAACCTTCTTCGATTCCAACGCATCCAGCACGGATAGCTTTCGAGGATAATGCAGCAGTCCGCAAGCAAGAATCACTTTGCGGCACAGATACTGGCCGTTTGTAGTGATTACCTTTTTCAGGCGATCTTCGCCTTCCTGTTCTTCGGTATCGAGGATCTCAACAAGCTCTTCCTGAAAACGAAACTGAACCATCGCATCCGTTGCCTGCCGAAACGTTCGTTCCGAAAGTTCATGTCCCGTAATGCCATCAGGAAATCCTGGAATGTCGACGATCTTTTTGTCCGCGTACAGAAACTGAGGTTGGCCGCCTGGTTCTGATTTGGCTTCGATCACAAGAGTCGTGAGCCCGCGATGTGCCGTCGTCAGGCTCGCCGCCAGACCACCTGGACCGGCGCCAATAATGACGACATCCCACGACTTGAGGTTTGCGAAGTCGGTATTCGGATCCAGCTCAGTCACTTTGAAGTCCGCCATTTCGCCACGCTCCGGTTGATTGTTCGAACAAAAAGGGCCAGAAGTCATCTACTTCCAGTCATCGGCTGCACCTACGCAAGAATATGCACACGGCATGCTGAATACGCAGTGTATTGCGCAGGTTCGAGCAGACCGGAATTCGTCTTCCCACGAATGGAAAGCGGCGGGGGCAGTATGATTGGATTGCGGGGCACGACATGAACCGTGTAGGATTTATCGAGTTCGCCTCACCACTCAGGATTGCCAGGATGTTGCTACCGTTCATTGCTGCCGTTGCGCTGCTGCCCGTTGACTCCAGGGCCGACGAAGTCGAAGTCCGCGAAAAAATCGTCTATTCAAAGGTCGGAGAACGGGAACTGCTGCTGGACGCGTTTCTTCCTGGGGGAGAAGAACAGCGGCCCGCGATTCTGGTTGTTCACGGCGGTGCATGGCGCAGTGGAAACCGCAGCCAATTGCGGGGCTACGCCACCACACTCACAAAGATGGGATTCGCCTGCTTCGCGATCGACTATCGGCTGGCGCCAGCTCACAAATTTCCAGCTCAAATCGAAGACTGCCGAGCGGCAGTCATATGGATTCGTGAACACGCCACCGAGTACAGCGTCGACACGAGCCGGCTGGGAGCTATCGGTTATTCCGCGGGTGGACATTTGGTGTCGTTGCTGGCAACCACAGGAGAAGCTCCCAGCGAACGAAACGGCAACGTCGACACGCGCATTCACGCGGTCGCGGCCGGTGGAGCTCCTACGGATTTCCGCTGGTTTCCGGACGATGGAAAGTGGGCCACCTACCTGATGGGCGGCGACCTGAAATCTCACCCGAAGGTATTCCTCAGCGCATCGGCAGCTGCCTTTGCTGACAAAAACGATCCGCCCGTTTTTTTCTTCAACGGTGATGAAGACAAACTGGTGCCGCTGGCCTGGACGAAGTCCTGCTATGAGGCTTTGAAAAACAGCGGAGTCAAAACGGAAATGCACATCATCAAAGGTGCGGGGCATATGCAAGCCGCCGGAGATAAAGAAGCGTTGCAGAAAGCGGCCGAATTCCTGAAACAGGAACTGCTGGAAAAGAAAGAGGAGCCGGCGCCGGCTTCCGAGTAGATTCGGATGCGCAGAACCAGCGTTACCAGCGAAACAATCCGGTACCCCAGGTCAACCCCGCGCCAAAACCGCACATCAACACGAGATCTCCGGATTCGATTTTTCCCTGATCGTATGCCTCATTCAGAGCCACTGGAATGGAAGCCGCGGACGTGTTTCCGACTAGTTGCAGGTTGTTGAAGACTTTCTCTGGTGGGATCCCAAGCACTTTCATGGCGTGATCGATGATCCGAATGTTGGCCTGATGCAAGACGAACAGTTTAACGTCCGACACATCGACATCGGCTTTTTTCAGCACCAAATCGATGGTTTCCGTAACGACTTGAATGGCCCACTTAAAGACGTTGCGACCATCCATCTTCAAGTAGTGCTGACCGGCAGCAATCAGTTCCGCCGTCATTGGGCGACTGGTCCCTCCGACAGGTCGGTCCAGCATCGAACTACCTGCCCCGTCGGCTCCCAATTGATAGCACACCAAACCTTGTTCTGAGGTCCCTGCGGTTAGGAGTGCGGCTCCGGCAGCATCACCAAACAGCGGTGCAACTCCCTGGTCACCCGGTTTCACGATGCGACTGTTAATGTCGGCACCGATCACCAGCGCTAGCTTTGAATTTCCGGTGGCCACGTATTGAGCACCAGTGGCCAACGCATACATAAATCCTGAACACGCGGCCTGCAGGTCGACTGCCGGTGCGTCGAGTCCCAGTTTTTCCTGCACAAGACAGGCCGTTGAGGGACAGGTGAAGTCCGGAGTAAACGTCGCGACCAACAGCAAGTCGATATCAGCTTTGTTCACTCCCGCTTTGGTGATCGCCTGACGCGCCGCTTTGACCGCCAGATCACTGGTGCCTTCATCGTCAGCTGCATATCGTCTTTGCTGGATTCCGGTTCTGCGTTCAATCCATCCAGGTTCGAAACCGTACTGGGTTTCCAGCTCGGAATTCGTGACAATGCGGTCCGGCAAATAAGCGCCTATCGACTGAATTCCGACCCCCATTAGCCGACACGTCCGGCGGGAGCCACGAAACAGCAATCGTTGTTCGTCTTTTCCCGGGGTGCTCACAGCCCTTTTTTCGGGGCCAGGAACGTCGACCGTGATGTCCGCTGCGCTTTCCTGGGCAATGGAATCTTGCGGGTTCATTCAGTTACTCGACGGCCATAGAGCAGTGACGGAGAAAATCACCGTAGGGAGTGTAGATGGAAACGCTGGTGATTTAAACTTTAACAGAGCTGCCCTGCCAATCTCCCTTAACAGGCGGATTTTGCCGGAGCTTTTGTGAAAGACAGGCCTCCAAGGCGTCATTTGCTGCGTTCGGCGGCATCTTCCGGGGCTGCACTCAGTCCCACAATCGTTAGCACCCATTCGAGTGACACGATTCCGGACCGTAGCACAATCCTCTTGAAACCATCCGCAGGATTAGTTGGCGGATTTGTCGAAACTTCTTCCAGAGAAGGGACCAAGGATGGAACTCTTGACAAACTCACTCACGCGGAGAGATGCAGGATGCGTTTATTCACCCCGCTCGCAGTTTTCGTGATTGCAATTATCACGACGCAGGCTCGTACCAATGCAGAAGACGCTCCGGTCCCCCCGGAGAAGCTAACGACGGTATCCAGCACGTCCACTGGGGCATGTCAGCAGTGTTCGGAAAATGGCTTCGATCAATATCGCCAACAGGCCGATATCGGTGCCCCCGGATCTCCGGGCTTTGGCTTCAAGCATTTCCCTTTCAAGATGCATATGTTCGCATCGTGGCATCGCCCCAAAGCAGCGACCCTCACCAGGACTCAACGCTGCGAAGCCGACGATCCGTTCCTGCCGCGTGGCTATGGTCACTTGTTTGCACGACCATGCGATTCTTTCCGAATGGAATACTCGCCCTACGTTTTGGACCGGCCACAGTCGCAATACGGGCCGGCATACATCTATCGCACACCGGATGAACGTTGCGAAGACTGCAATCACTAGAACGGTTCTCCTGTTGTTGTAGCTGGCGTCGCCAGGCGGCGGATTTGTGACACTGCCCGCGTTCTGGCGAACCGCTACAAACCTGGCGTGGCGACTACAAGATGGTCCGCTCTGACCGCTTCTGCAACTTAAAGTGCGGCGGTTGTACATCGGCGGTGTTGCTGGAATCCGGCACTCTGGAAACCGGCGCACCAAGCGCGGTCAGTTTTTCTTCCAGTCTCGCGTAACCGCGGTCCAGATGATAGATGCGCCGCACGGTGGTCTGGTCGGTCGCGGCCAGACCTGCAATCACCAGCGCCGCACTGGCACGCAGGTCGGATGCCATGACACTCGCTCCGGTTAAGCGTTGCCCACCGTGAACCACCGTCAAGTCGCCGTGCCGCTGCAGGTTGGCTCCCATTCGCAACAGTTCGGCCGCGTGCATGAATCGATCAGGGAACACAGCGTCCCGAACCTTACTGACACCCTGCACCGTGCATAAACATGCCATGAATTGAGCCTGTGTGTCTGTCGGAATTCCCGGATACGGCATGGCCACAATATCGACCGGCTGTAATTCTGAATGACACGACACTTCCAGTCCTGCAGATGATGACACAATCCTCACTCCCATAACGCGCAGTGCGTCAATCACGCTGGTTAAATCTTCCGTTCGCGCGTTGGGAATCAGAATGTTGCCCCGCGTTGCTGCAGCAGCAATTGCAAACGTGGCCGCTTCAATTCGGTCCGGCAGAATCGTATGGGTTACGCCCTGCAAAGACTCAACCCCGCTGATTTCGACGACAGATGTCCCGAGTCCGCTGATCTGAGCTCCCGCGGCATTCAGGAAGTTTCCCAGGTCGACAACTTCCGGTTCACAGGCGGCGCTGCGGATGGTTGTGCGACCTTTCGCCAGTGCCGCAGCGACCATCACGTTGCATGTTCCAGTGACGGTACTCCCCGACGGACCGCCGAGCTCAACGTCCGCTCCACGAAGCCGTGTTGCCGTTGCCACCACATAGCCGTTTTCAATACGTAAATCCGCACCGAGCGCGGCGAGTCCTTTTAGGTGCAGATCGATCGGCCGATGACCGATGTTACAGCCCCCGGGCAACGAAACCTGAGCCTTTCCGAACCTCGCCAGCAATGGCCCCAACACACAAATGCTCGCTCGCATACGACGCACGAGTTCGTAGTCTGCAAAAGAACGGTTCGCGGAATCGGCGTCAATCGTTGCAGTCTGAGTCTTCGTGCGATTGATCACACAGCCCAGGCTCTGCAGTAACTGTGTCATCGTCGCCACGTCAACAAGGTCAGGAACCTGAGCCAGTTGCACCTGACCGCGGACTACCAGACACGCCGCCATGATCGGGAGGGCCGCGTTCTTAGCGCCTTCGACACGGACTGTGCCGCGAAGCGGAGTGCCTCCCTGAATTGTCAGCATATCCATATGCGACAGCTTTCCGGCTAGCTGCCTTTGGGCAGCGATGCTCTAACGATGCGATTCAGGCCACTCAGGTCTTTGTAAATTCTGGTGTTGAAAAAACCAGCCGCACCAAAGATATCGGCGACCGTATCACATTGAGCAGGATCCAGCTCCAGAATCATCCAGCCACCGGGTTTTAGCAGACTGACGGCTTCTGTGATAAGGCGTCTTGTCAGCAACAGGCCATCTTCCCCCGAAACAAGGGCTTCCCTTGGTTCATGCTCGGCAACTTCCGGTTCCAGCCCAGCGAGTTCATCTTCTCGTATATACGGCGGATTGCTGACGATCCCCTCGAACTGCTCGGTTGTTGTCCCGCCAAGTGGTTCGAAGCCGTCTCCTGCCAGGAGTTTCACCTGTGATTCCACGTCGTGCGTTTTTGCGTTAGCCGTCGCAATATCCATTGCCCGTGGCGAAATATCTGTGGCCGTCATCTGCAGTTGGGGACGCTGCTTTGCCAGAGTGATCGCGATGCAACCAGAGCCGAAACCGACTTCGCAAACGCTTGCGGGCTGGCCAGTCGGGATGTGCTCCAGGCAAACATCCACCAACGTCTCTGTTTCCGGGCGAGGGATTAGAACGCCCTGTCCGACGGCAAATTCTCGACCGAAGAATTCTTTGTGGCCGGTAATGTAGGCCAGCGGCTCACGATTGGCCCGACGTTTTACGAAACCGCGCATTCGCGTTCTTTCGTCATCGGTCAGTGGGTTCAGCAGGTCGGTGTACAGTCGAATTCGCGGACAGTCTCGAGCATGTGCCAGCAACAGTTCCGCTTCCAGCCGTGGGGATTCGACCTGTTTCTGCTTCAGAAAATCGGTGGTCCACTGCAGAATTCTCTGCACTGTCCACACGTCATCTGGCGGGGCTGTGGAATCTGTCATGGGGCTGGGAAGGGGTTGCTGAGAATTTGGTGTCTGGCTGCAGTGTAGCAGATGAACCTGCAGTGTAAGCAGTCGAACACGCGCCGCACAGAGAGCCCGGTCTGTATTGTGCTGCGCGCCGCTTCGATTCCGTGGCTTACGCCTGGCGGTTGCCCTTCAGACGTTCCTGGCGGTCGAATTCGACCAGGCCATCGATCAGTTCGCCCATTTCGCCGATGATAATCCGGTCCAGCTTATGAATCGTCAGACCGCAGCGATGATCGGTGATCCGGTTCTGCGGAAAGTTGTAGGTGCGGATACGCTGACTACGGTCGCCCGAACCTACCAGGGTTCGCCGCGTCTCGGCGCGAGCGTCGTCGACCAGGCCCTGTTCATATTCCAGGATCCGACTTTTCAGGACTCGCAGTGCTTTGGCACGGTTTTTGTGCTGACTTTTTTCGTCCTGAATCTTCACCACGATGCCAGTGGGAAGGTGCGTCATCCGGACAGCACTTTCTGTTTTGTTGACTTTCTGGCCACCGGGTCCACCGGCACGCATGGTGTCAATCTGTAGATCTTCCATTCGAATTTCCACTTCTACATCTGTGGCTTCCGGCAACACTGCAACCGTTGCCGCGCTGGTGTGAACCCGCCCCTGAGTCTCGGTTTCCGGCACACGCTGCACACGATGACCACCGCTTTCGAACTGCAGACGATGAAACGCACCTTCGCCGCTGATGGAACACACCACGTCTTTCAGGCCGCCCAGATCCGTCAGATTGTACTCAACCACTTCAACCTTCCATTCCATGGTTTCGCAGTAGCGCATGTACATTTCATACAGGTCTTTGGCAAACAGAGCGGCCTCGTCACCACCCGCGGCAGCGCGAATTTCCAGGATTAATGAACCACGAGTAATCGAGTCGCCGGCTGTTGCGAGGTCTTCCAGTTCTGTGGCCATTTCGTCGCGTCGTGCCAGAAGTCCGTCCAGCTCTTCCTGCGCATAGGCTTCGGAAGCAGGGTCGGTTTCTTCGTCGACCATCATCCGAGCAGCTTCGATGTTGCCTTCGAGTACGTGATACTCGCGCACTGACCTGGCAACTCTGACGAGTCCGCCCATTTCTTTCTGGACACCCAGCATGCGGTCGATGTCGGTCAGGACTTCCGGCAGCTGCAGCTCTTGCTCCAGCACTTCGTAGCGAGCGAGCTTTTGTTCTAGACTTGGAAACATGGTGGCGGTCCGTCTGATAAGAGGATCTGAAAGTGGCTGATATTTGAGTCGCTGAATGCCGGGCAATCAAAACGTCTACAAATCAGCGCTGCGAAAACTTCGCAGATGCCAAAAGCAAAGGACGTCCGCGAATGACCGCGCACGTCCCTTGGGAATTTTCAGATTTGAAGTCGCTACTTGGCTTCTTCGGTCTCCGTAGTTGCCTCGTCCTTCTTGCCCCAGTTGTATTTTCTCTGGAACTTTTCAACGCGACCAGCAGAGTCGACGAACTTCATCTTACCAGTGAAAAAGGGGTGCGAAGCAGACGTAATTTCGACCTTAAACAGCGGGTATTCGTTACCGTCTTCCCACTTGTCTTTTTCTTTGCACTTGATCGTCGACTTCAACAGGAAACGAGTCCCGTTGGAAGTGTCCTGGAAGATGACATCCCGATATTCCGGGTGGATGCCCTTTTTCATTGGTGTGTGGCCTTTTCAGCGTCTGCCAGCAGGTGGAAAGTGCACCGACTGTCGGGCAGCGCCGAGATTGAGGAAAAGTTCAGTAATTTCGAGCAGCAGAGTATAAACAGGTACGCTCAAATCGGCAAGTAAAAAGGCCATGCATCAGCAAGGACTTGGAGAGTTCCTGGATTTTAAAGAAATCGTGTAACTACTCAGCTTCGCTGAATAGTTCCTGCAAAGTCGGGGATTTTCCGAATGCGGATTGGATTCCGGCGAGGATGTTGTGGTC
>CALFOL010000670.1 GCA_937919915.1 uncultured Planctomycetaceae bacterium | reverse complement strand
CGCTGATTAACAAATCCAGGACCCAAGTAAAGTAGAATGTCCCCTTTTGCCTTCCGTCAGCAAACGCGATCGACTGCGAGGAGGCGTGCGAACCACCGTCTACAACAACGTTGTGCGAGTTGACAACGTGCAGCACAATCTATTGGCGATTCAGAAGATTCTTGACTGTTTTAGGCCCACTGATTTCGACCCGACGGGTGTTGACGAATAGTTTGTCCCTGCCCTCTTACCATCATCCCAAAGGAATTTGTCCCAGGGATTCACATCGCGGGTTGGCACTCCCTCCAATCTGCGAAATCGCCGTTGCAAAAATGCCAGAGCCACGGTGATCGCAACTTGTTGTGCCACAGGGTGCTGTCTCGTAAAGTTTGTTACTGGGACAGTGACGGCTACTTTGCGTGTTTCGGAGAAACTTAAAACGCTTCGATTGCAGGCGGCATGCCGTCGTCTGGAACCGGGCTCGATTGGGACACAGAGGTTACCGGGACGGATGTGGTTGTCGAGGGCACAGATTCGACAAACGCAGGATCCGGTACGGGCCCTGATTGCGGGTTGGACGCTGGCGATGTGATGATTTCTCCGCCTGCCATGCCAAATCCGATAGGCATAGGCGGACTAAACGCCTGCTGCTGTCCGGTTGGTGGTGGACCGTACGGTTGCTGCACACCGTGTGACTGTTGGTAGGCGATTTGTTGCTGATAAGGTTGCGGTTGATAGGCGAGCTGTGGCGCCGCCATCATTGGCGTCTGCGCTAGCTGAGGTTGCGAAAATGGTGGCTGTCCGGGATTGCCAAAGGCCATTTGTGATTGCGGAATCGTGTGCGGATGAACGCCTCGTGCCATGGCGATTTCGCCCATCGGGTGATTTGGTCCGGCCGCAGCGGCAGCCACGGCAAGACGCGATTGAACCTCTGGTTGATCGAAGTTCGATCGCAGCGATTGCTGGTACATGGCGATCGCCTGATTCGTCTGTCCCGAGTCCTGGTAGTACTGGCCCAGATGGGCGAGCGCGGTCGAATGATTCGGATTGACTTTCAACGCTGTCTGCAAGGTCTGAGCGGCGGCTTCGTGCTGCCCCATTTCTCTTTGAACCCATGCCATTTCGACATGAGACTCAGCGATGTACGGTTGAGTACCAGCCCATGTTGCAACCAGCTGCTCTGCTTCCTGCCCTCGGCCCTGGTTCAGCATCATTTCTGCCATGCCGTGGTAGGATGGCTGATGAGACGGAGCAATCGTCAGCGCCTGTCGGAACAGTTGTTCCGCTGTCGCCTGATCGCCCATTTTCTGGCGTGCTTTTGCCAGGTTGGAAATGTAGTCGGGGTTGCGCGGGTTGTTGGCCAGCGCCGTTTGGAATTCCTGCGCGGCCTGGGCATAGTTGCCACGTTCGTAATAGCTTTGGCCGGATGCATTCAGAACGTAGCCGTTCATGTTGTAGCAGCCAGTGATCGCGAACAGGCCAGTGCAAACTGTGAAGCCAGTGATTCGGCGTAGCCAGTTGTAACGCATATCAATTGCCTTCCTGAGAAAGGGTGGCAGAGGGAGTTGAGAGGGGGGAGATTCGAGAATTCGCGGAGTACGAATCTTTAACGAATCTATTCAGATGGGAGATTTTGAGAGGCTCGGCAGAATACGACGGAGCGGAAATTGCTGCAACATCGATCCCGGCGCAATTGGTGCCAGTTGACCAACAAAAAAACAGGCATCGGCAGAAGTTGCCGATGAAGTGTGGCGTACGTCACCCTCCTGCCTGATGGTGGTCAGCCGACGGGTTTCCGGGTTACCGGACTTCGTGACGACTCGTGTTTTGAACAGGAGGAAACAGGGGCAACGGAGTTTTCGGCCAGATGTTTCGCTGTTTTCTCCGTCCCGACTGTTCAAATCAGCCGTCCAATGGGACGTCGTGGATTTCGCCAGAAATCCTTGTGTCAGGAATTCTGGCGAATTCACGACTGCTGATCGCGTGCGAACCAGCGGATGCACACGTTCGTTACGGGTGTTGACTCACCTGTTTGAAAACTCGTTCCGAATGCGCAAAGATACGCTGTCGTCACATTCCTGGTCTAACACTTCTGGGGCATCTCCATGCATCCGATTCTGAGTCGCAACCTGTATCTGGTTAAGGAAAAAGTTGGGATGTTCAAAGCGTCCAACAGTTATGACATTTTTGATCCGGAGACTGGTGAAGAGATTATTCACTGTCGCGAAGAGCGTTTAGGGCTTGTGACAAAGTTGTTGCGATTCAGCGACTGGAAAACGTTGACGCCTTTTCATGTGGAATTGAAAACACCATCCGGCGAACCCATCCTGAGCGTTAAACGCGGCGTTTCAATATTTCTTTCCACGGTCAATGTTCTTGATGAAGACGAAGAGCGGATTGGAGGCTTCAAGCAGAAGTTGTTTTCTCTGGGGGGCGCATTTCGCGTTTTGGGGGCAGATGACCAGGAGCTTTGCCTGTTGAAAGGCAAGTGGACCAGCTGGGATTTCCGCTTCGTTTCCGGCGGCACCGAATTCGCCAGTGTGCAGAAAAAGTGGGCCGGTCTGGGCCGAGAACTTTTTACGTCTGCGGACAACTACGTGTTACAGATTTCGGACGAGGTGCCGCCGGACAATCCCATCCGTCAACTGATTCTGGGCGCCGTGATGTGTATCGACATGGTGATGAAAGAATGAACGCCAACGTAGATCAAGCGACTCGCTTGATCATTCGGCTTCAACAGTCCCAACTCTTAAAAAAGCCACCGTTGACGGTCTCGAGCAGTTTACCTAAACATGTGGATGCGTCGGGCTCGTGGGAGCAAGCGATTTGCTGTCGAAAACCGTTCGCCGCGGCCACAAGTCAGCGTAACACGCTGTAATCAGTGATGAAGGGTCATCACGCCCAACTACTCCCCGATACACAACAGCTCTTTAATCGTTCGAGCGTAAACGTGGCCATTCGCGAAGCTCAGGCTGCTGCGAGTCCATGTTTTGTTTGTCGCCCCCAGATCATTGATCGCCGTCAACGCACTTTCATCGAACTTGTCTGCGCCTGAGTTCAAGACGTACACCAATCCGGACATGATCGGCATGTAGAGTTGGCCACCAGCGGCAGCAGGGATGGCGGCCGCGTGATGCCCCCAACCGTTGGCCTGGCTGCGAGCGTCGCCCATCACGATGAACCCCCGCGAGTTCCGGACGTCGTTGAGTTCATAAGCCACGTAGCTGACTGGAGTCCCGACACCGAACGGACGTTTCCTTTTGTCTGTGGGAATCGGTGTCGTCAGCTGAGATTCGTCCCACAGGCGATCCAATGTTCCGTCGTGCCGATATCGCGTTTGTACTGGCACCTGCAGGTATTCCAGCGTTCCCGTGACGGCGTGGATCCTGCCGATGTACGGCTGCATGTAACTGCGGAAGTAGTGATAGTCGCCCACCAGCAGATTTGACTGCTGAATAATGTTGCGACTCTTGTTCGCCTCGATCGTTTCCTTGCGGTCGACGTATTGGCCGTCTGCGAAGGCTCGAACGTTCACGTCTTCTGTAATCGAAATCTGCTTCGTGACCTTGCCAGTGTTACAGTCGACCCACAAATGCTGGTCGCGGTGAAAGATTAACGCCTGGTCAGAGTGAACAGAAAACGTCTGAGTACTCATGTAGCCTGGTAGCGGCAAAGTCCAGATCGTACTACCGTCTAAGGCACTGATCATCGATACGCCTTCCGGTCTTTCCGGCGGGGAATGTCCGCCTCCACGTCCCAGCAGGACCACCTCGCTGCCATCACCAAGTGTGGCCGGCAGCGGAATGCAACCCATATTGACTCCGCATTGGCTGGTCCACGCGATCTTGCCCGATGCCATGTCTAACGCCTGCAGATTTGTCCATTGTTCCGGCGGTGCGTTTTTGTGTTCGTGGGTGAAGTGACCCTGGTCGTCTGGCATATACATCTGCCTGATAAACACGACGCTTCCGTTCGCCAAAAATGGTTGTGTGCGTCCGACAGGCATGAATTCCTGAGACCAGAGTTCGTTGCCATCGAAGTCGAAGCAACTGATGCGGCCGGATGCATTAAAGAAGCACACGTGCTGCCCATCAGTAACGGGCGATGGTGCTGAGCTGTCACTAAAGCAACCAGACAATCGCAACGGGTGGCTGGCGGCAATCGGTTTTTGCCAAAGGGTGTCTCCCGTGCGAGCATCGCAGCACCATGCCACGATGTCGCTGCCTAATTCTGAGTTCGCGGTGACCGCCTTCATCGTCGTGAAGAACAATCGATTCCCCCACACGGCAATGGTGCTTTGGCCGGTTTCCGGAAGTGTTTTCTTCCAGCGGATATTCTCGTCCTGCGTGACGCTCCATTCGGTTGGGGCCGTTGTGTTGCTGTGATAGTCGACATTGGGGCCGGCGCCCTGTGGCCAGTTGTGTTTAAGCCGCCTGGTGAAGAATGTCAGCACGACACGTTTTACTTCCGGCGTTTGAAACAGCTTGCCGCCGTGCCCTGCCCCTTCCACAACGTGCAGCGTGGTTTCGACGCCGACTGCTGCGAGTTTGTCGTGCAGATTCTGGCTTTGCGACAGGGGCACGCCGGGGTCTTCGCTGCCGTGCATGATTAAAAACGGACAATCGTCTGCCGTGACATGCTGCACTCCGCTGGCATCGTTGGCTTTCTGCGGTACGTTCCTGACGGTGGCTCCCAGAAGTTTTGCCCCATTGGAATTGGCAACGTCTGCTTCCGTTCGTCCGTCGCCCACGTTGTTGGGCGGCATGGTGAGCAATTCTGAAGGCCCGAACCAGTCGCAGACCGCCTGAACTCGACTGCTGACATCTTCGTCATGTGGACACGGACGCGTGCCCATCAATGCCACAAGGTGTCCGCCGGCGGACGTACCCCAGGCAGCGATATGATCTGCATCGAAGTTGTACTTGTTGGCATTGCGCCGTACCCAGCGCACGGCCTCATAGCAGTCGTCGATTTGTGCTGGCCATTCAGCGATATCCGTGAGTCGATAGCTGATGCTGACGACTGAAAATCCTTCGGCCGCCAGCCAGGCGGCATTCTTTTCGCCACTGCTGCGGCTGCCGTTTTTCCAGCCACCGCCGTGGACGAAGATGATCACCGGAGAACGGCCGTGAGATTCTTTGGGGCGAAAGATGTCCAGTTGCAGCGGGACTCCATTTGGCTTCGCATATTCGATGTCTCGTAGCGCTTCGATCGAATCCGGAAGAGGAGTGACCTTCTTTTCCGACTGAGCAAACGCGGGTGTGGTCAGAAACACAAACAGAACGGTGAGTCGCGTGAGCATGAAGGATCTTCTATTCGAAGTCGAAAGATGGCGAGTCGCGGAAGTGGCAAGCATGGCGGAGTCGTCACGGAAATTCAATTGTCGCTGTGACTGGGGCTTCCAGCCGCAGTCTTTAGGTCGCCTGAATGCACGAACGACTGTGGCTGGAAGCCCCAGTCACGAGAAACCGGAAACCGGAAATCTGCAAGTCTCAGTCTTCGCCGCTGTGAATCGCTGCAGAGGAAACTACGATACTCTGCTTGACATCCGAATTACCTGTATGAGCCACATCTTGACTGTTAGATCACGTCTGCTGTTTTACGGTTGCATCCTGTTGCTGGTGGCAACGGCGACCGGTCAGCTCTGCGCGCAGGACGCTGATCACATCTCTGGCGTTGGCCCGGTGCACCGTTCTATCCAGCCAGACTGGAATTCGAACGTGCCGTTGATCGGGATGCAGTGTGCGATCGCTGTCTGGGTTTTTATCCTGGGTTCCTGCTTCGGTAGTTTTCTGAATGTCGTCATCTATCGATTGCCGGCGGGCATGTCGTTGGGAAGACCGAAGTCACGGTGTCCCCAATGTAAAACTCAACTTGCTGTCAAAGACAACATCCCTGTTCTTGGCTGGCTGTTGCTGCGGGGCAAATGTCGTTACTGCAGTCTGCCGATTCCATTGCGGTATCCCAGCATCGAAACGCTCTGCGGCGGCATTCTGCTGGTGATGATGTTTGCAGAATTGCTGACGGGTGCCGCCAATCTGCCGATGCGTCATCCAGACCACTTCCATATCAACCCAGCCTTCTGGCTGGTGTGGTTTATGAAGTGGGACCTGCTGGGGATTTATCTGTATCATTGCTGTCTGCTGATCACCGTGTTGGCCGCAGTGATGATTGGCTATGACGGTCATCGGCCGCAATCGAAGCTGACGACTTTCGGGCTTGTGGTGGGTTTTGTTGCCGCGAGCTTTTCGCAGGAACTGCGCCCTGTGCCAGCGATGCCCTATGCGGATTTCATGACCCGCATGCAGTGGGGATTCTGGTGGACAGATTCATGGTTCAATCCTGGAGCACGCATCTGGACCGGAGTGACTGCTATGGGAATTTGTGACGGCCTTGCAGGAGTCGTCGGTGGCCTGCTTGCCGGTTGGCTCGTGCGGTGGCAGATGTCAAAAGCAGTTGATGAGGTTGGCGGGGCTTCGTCAATTGCCGCGATCAGCAGCGCATTGCTGATCGTGGGCGGCTTTCTGGGCTGGCAGGCCTGCGGCATGTTAACACTGATCATACTTCCTCTGTTGGTAGTGTGCCGGTTTCTGGACCGATCTGATTCCGAGCAGCGATTTCAACGGCTGTCCGCACCTGGATTCTTCGTTGTGCTGTTTGCGTTTCTGTTGCTTTGGAAACGTCTGGACGAGGCTGTCTGGTGCATTGGCTATGACGGGTGGGACTTCACAGCAATATCGTGGCCGATTGATTGGGCCATTACGTTGGTGTTGCTGTTTGCGTTCGCCTCAGTTGTCCGATTCTGCCTTTCGAAGCACGAAACGGCTTCAACGGCGACAGGTTTCCCCCCAGGGGATGAGCCGCGTTAAGGACTACTTGTTTCTGTAGGGATGAGTTCTGCAACGGTCTTCACATAACAACGGTTTGGCATGGAAATTCTGCTTGTGCAGTTGTACGTTGCCCGGATCGAATACGAATCGTTCGACATCCCATAACGAAGTGCCTGCAGACATGCCCAACAAGCCAAATCGTAATATTACGCGTATCGAAACAACCACCCGCGGATGGGAAGTGCGCATCATGCGACGTGGTAAGGGGCACTGCAAACTGTTCAGTGACGTGCCTTTTGGCGGAAAGCGAAAGGCAATGATGGCGGCTCGGGAGTATCGTGACCAGCTGATTGAAGAACTTGCGAGCAAAGAAATTTCTCGCAAACAGCGCGCGAAGCGAAAAACGCAGCGTAACTATTCAGGTGTTGTTGGTGTCCGCTACGTTGAAGAAACAGAACGCCGTGGCGAAAATGAATATACATACGGATACTGGGAAGCTCAGTGGAGCCCCAGTGTCGGAGTTCGGAAAAAGCGCCGGTTCTCTGTTAATAAATACGGCGACGCTGAAGCTCTGCGACTTGCAATGAAGGCTCGTCGCGATGGCGTAGCTGCCATGGATGATTAAAGCCATTTGCTGATTCGCTCTGTTCGACCGCAGCTCAACCATTCCCCTGTGATTTGTTCACCACAACCTATTACCCTATGAGTGTTTCAATTTGCCTGGTGCCCCTGGTTGTTGAGGTGAAGTTGTCCGTTGTCGAACTGACAAAGCATCTGGTCAACGCCTGGCCCAGCCTGCCAGCTGTTGAGGATCTGCAGGACAACGAACGTACGTCGTCGTTTACTGTGGGCATCGCCAACGTGATTCTGGGCTACATACCTACGGGGATTCCCTGGGTTGATCGCGAAGGTCCATGTTCTGCGGCTATCCTGTGGCCGGATGTCACAACGGATCTGCAGGATCATCCCGCGCACGTGATCGTAACCGTATCAGGCGAGCTGGATGCCGTGGCAGCGTCTACCTTGTTGACTCAGGTCACTGCATCGTTGCTGGTGGTTTGCGATGCCGCATCCGGCGTTTATTGGACCAATGCGGTCAAGTTGATTCGCCGGGATCTGTTCATTGATTTCACTCGGGAGATTCTTCCCAACGGTCCACCACTTTATCTGTGGGTCGACTACCGGATCGCTCGTGATGGCGAAACCACCAGCGCTGGGTTTACTCATGGTATGCAGGCGCTGGGGTTGATGGAACTTGAAACGGAACAGGCGCCGGAAGTGCCCAGTGAACTGATGCAGCGTTTTGTGGGCATCGGCAACTACCTGATTCAGAATGGCATGGTGATCAACGACGGAGATCTGATTGGCGAAGACACCAACGAAAGGATTCGGGTGGTTTATTCGGAATCGAAGTTTGGCCACAGCGGTCAGGTGATGCGGCTGGCATACGAAAACTGCCTGCCAACGAGGCCTCGTTAGCCACGCTTAATGACATGATTCGCGGGCGATCCGGGCCTGCCGCGTCAGGTTTCGGCTGCCCGGTACAGCAACAGGCTGCCAGCGACCGCCAGGTTTAGCGAATCTGAGTCCGACGACATTGGAATTCGGACCAGAGAATTGCAATGCGGGCGTTGTCTTGAGGACAGGCCCTGGCGTTCCTGTCCGAGCATCACGACATTGGGGCGTGGGAATTCTGCCGTGCTGTACGAAGTCTCTGCGGACGGGCAGGCGCCGATCACTGTAATCTGATGACGCTGTTGCCATGTTTTGAATGTGGACCAGGATCCCTTCAATTACGAACAGTTGCTGGGTGTCTCGGTAGTGGCGATCTGCCAGCAGGCGTTTCAGGTGATTTGAGCTGGCTGCGTTTTTCGGAAGATCTGCCACTCTGTTGTGGATCCCCATTCTGCTCTTGCATGTGGTGCCTGCGATGTTTCGCAGGAATTGGTGTCGTGCGTGGATGTCTGTGCTGAACCAGAAATTTTCATGAGGTTCGTTGGCGGCCGCAAGGGAATAGTCGCGAATTGTTGCAAATCTGAATAGGGTGGCCTGGGGTTGGAGCGAGGGACGAGCGAAACCCCGAGGCTTCCTTCGCTAAGCTCTGTCCAGCCCCGGGCACGCACTTCTCTTGCAACAATTCGCAGCTAAGCCTGCTGCAAGTCTGTGGCTCGGAACAGTTGTTCTGGCGGCAGTCTCGTGTTAAACAGGTGTCTCAACGTCAGGCAGGTTACCAGGATCGGAGATCGACATGATGAACACATTTAATCGTCGCAGTGCCATTAAACATGCGGCGAGTATCGGAGCCGGGATATGGTCCGCAGCCAACATTGGATTGGCTGCGCCCGCATTTGTGGCGAAGCGTAAATTCACGATGGATCTGACACCGGGGGCTATCGGCGTAAATGGCAATCAGACCGAAGTCATCGAGCTGGCTGCGAAGCATGGGTTCGAATCGGTGCAGCCGAATTCCGGCTATTTGACGTCGCTGGAGGATGCGGGCCGAAAGCAACTGGCAGCGATGATGCAGGATAAGGGCATTGTGTGGGGGGCTGCCGGGTTAACGGTGGAATTTCGCAAAGATGAAGATACGTTTAAGGCTGGACTGAAAGAGCTCCCCGCGATTGCCAGGGCGATGCAACTGGCTGGAGTCGATCGGGTGAGTACCTGGTTGATGCCGCGTCACGACGAACTCACGTATGTCGACAACTTTCGCCAACATGCCAGACGGCTGCGCGAATGCGTGAAGATTCTGGGTGATCACGGTCAGCGTTTCGGCATGGAATATGTTGGTCCCAAAACGTTGTGGGCTTCAGCCCGGTACAGCTTCATTCACAGCATGGCCGAAACAAAAAACCTGATCGCAGAAATCGGCGAGGATAATGTGGGTTTCGTGCTCGACAGCTGGCACTGGTATACGGCTCATGAAACCGTGGACGACTTGATGACGTTGACGAACAAAGACATCGTCGCCTGCGATCTGAACGACGCTCCCACGGGGCTGGAGATTGATGCACAGATCGACAACCAGCGAGAATTGCCGTCAGCTACAGGTGTCATTGATCTGAAAGCATTCCTGGGAGCCCTGGTGGAAATCGGCTACGACGGTCCTGTTCGCAGCGAGCCGTTCAACAAGCCATTGAACTCGCTCGATAACGACCCTGCATGTGCTGCGACATCCGCCGCGATGAAAACGGCGTTCGCCCTTGTTGGTGGTTAGAGCAGTTTACCTATTGTTGTGAACGGTACTCGCTCGCGGGAGCAGACTGTCTTCGATCG
>CALFOL010000669.1 GCA_937919915.1 uncultured Planctomycetaceae bacterium | reverse complement strand
CTGCAGACTGGGGCTGTCACTGATATGTGCGTTTATTTGTGGGCGGGTGCTTAGCGGTTGTTTTGTTGAACATAACCACACTGATCGAGTCTCGTATGCTAATTCGCCCAACCGTAATTGTGCTGTTTCTGCTTTCAAGCTGCCATGTTAGTGCCGCTGACTGGGCAACATTCCGCGGTGCAGAACGTGATGGACTCTCAAAGGAGTCCGGATTGTTAAAGGAATGGCCTGAAGGCGGACCTAAGAAAGTCTGGACTTCAAAGGAGGCTGGTATTGGGTATTCCGGTTTCTCCGTGGTGCATGATCGTCTGTACACCATGGGGGCAGATGATTCGACAGAGTACATCATCGCGATGGACGCAACGACCGGCAAAAAGATCTGGCAGGCAGGTGTGGGCGATCGACTGCCGAATGGCTGGGGCGACGGGCCTCGATCAACACCGGCGGTTGCAGGTGATCTGATCGTAGGACTCGGTGGCAACGGCGCTTTGTGCTGCGTCAGTGCCTCCGACGGAGCTGTGAAGTGGTCCGCCGATCTGATTGCACTTGGCGGTAAAGTTCCAAACTGGGGTTATTCGGAATCTCCACTGATCGATGGCGACAAAGTCCTGTGTACTCCGGGTGGAAGCCAGGGCACGGTTGTTGCGTTTGATTTGAATTCGGGCGAAAAGCTGTGGCAGTCAGCAGAAGTCACTGAGGGAGCTCACTATTCTTCGATTGTTCCTGTCGATCACTTTGGCAAACGACAATACATTCAACTGACTCAGAACAAGGTGTTCGGCCTGGATGAAGCAGGCAAGCTTCAATGGCAGGCCGATTGGCCCGGCGGCAAGGTCGCCGTCGTCCCGACGCCAATCTACGAAGACGGTTATGTCTACGTTACGTCCGGATACAAAGCCGGCTGCATGTTGATTAAGGTCGACGGATCGAACAAGGTGTCGAAGGTTTACGACAACCTGTTGATGCAAAACCACCACGGCGGCGTGATAAACTTGGGAAAACACATTTACGGCAACACCACGGGCCGCGGCTGGATCTGTCAGGACTTGATGACGGGGGAAGTCGTCTGGTACGAAAAGAGCAAGCTGCAAAAAGGTGCGATCGCCTATGCCGACGGAATGTTCTATTGCCTGGATGAAACGAACGGCACATGTGTACTGATTGAAGCTTCAACGGCAGGCTGGGCTGAGCACGGACGATTTGTACTCGAACCGCAAACTCAGCAACGGTCTTCCAAAGGCAAAGTGTGGACTCATCCAGTCATCGCAAACGGCAAGCTGTATCTTCGCGATCAGGAAATCGTCTGCTGCTATGACATCAAGGGATAATGTTTGCGGCTCTGGCTGGGTTTCACGAATCCATCACAATTCTCGGACTTCTGTAAAATGGACGCTGTTCTTCAATATCTGCAAACCAACCAGCAAACGGCACTCGACGAGCTGTTTGAGTTTCTGAGCATTCCCAGCGTCAGCGCCGATTCGGCCTTTCAGCCAGAAATGCAGCGGTGCGCGGAGTTCGTGCGGAATGCTATGACCAAAGCCGGGCTGACGGCGGAGATCATTCCGACCAAAGGTCACCCGATTGTTTACGGCGAACGCATTGAGGATCCGTCGCTGCCAACGGTGCTGGTCTATGGCCACTACGATGTGCAGCCGCCGGATCCGTTGAATCTATGGACGACTCCACCGTTTGAACCGCAGATCCGTGACGGCAAAATTTTCGCCCGTGGAGCGACCGACGATAAGGGTCAGCTGTTTACCCATCTGAAGTCGATTCAGGCGTGGACAGAAACAACCGGCAAGCTACCGGTGAATGTCAAATTTCTGATCGAAGGCGAAGAAGAAGTCGGCAGCGACAATCTGGAACACTTTCTTCAGGCGCACAAAGAGCGGCTCAAAGCCGACGTTGCCGTCATCAGTGATACCAGCCAATACGGCGATGGCATTCCGGCGATTACCTATGGGCTGCGCGGCATCATTGCTGCGGAAGTTCGACTGACGGGACCGAGCAAAGACCTGCACAGTGGAATTTATGGCGGTAGCATTGCCAACCCCGCCAACGCGGTCGCAAAACTCTGTGGCGCACTGGTTGGTGATGATGGTCGCGTGCAGATTCCGGGCTTCTATGACGACGTTGCTGAACTGTCAGCGATGGAAAAACAACAGTTTGCAGACCTGCCATTTTCTGAAACCGGATTTTTGAATGAAATCGGCAGCGGGGCGTTATTTGGTGAAGAGGGATTCACAACGCTGGAGCGTCGCTGGGCTCGCCCAACCTGTGACATCAACGGCATCTTCGGTGGCTATACGGGCGAAGGTCCCAAGACGATCGTGCCATCAAAAGCGACTGCCAAAATCACCTGCCGACTGGTACCGGGGCAGAATCCGGAGAAGATCATGGACTCGCTTAAGTCCTTTCTGCAGGAACGTTGTCCACCAGGCGTGAAGTTCGAATTCCAAAGCTTTCATGGGTGTGAAGCATTTGCGTTTGATCCGACAAGTCCGTGGATCACAGCGGCCAGCGAAGCCGTGGAAACGGCTTTCGGGAAGGCTCCGGTGTTCATCCGCGAGGGTGGATCGATCCCTGTTGTATCCAGCTTTCAGCAGATTTTAGGAATCGATACATTGTTGCTGGGTTGGGGCAGGAATACAGACAATCTTCATAGCCCAGACGAACATTTTTACGTCAAGGATTTTCACAACGGAATCCTGGCCAGCACGCATCTGTGGCCAAAACTGGCGGCGGTCGAAGCGTAAATTGACCAACTGTGTGTCATTGGCTTTGCCAGTGCCGCTACGAACAAGAAGACATCATTCTATCAGAGAGTAAAAGACATGTTGGATCTGCAGTTCATCTGCGACCACAGTGATGAGGTCAAAAAAAACTGCGAAGCTCGAGGCGTGACCGTTGATGTCGACGCTGTTCTGCAGTTTCGTGAAGATCGCAACAAGCTGATCACCGCTGGCGACGAATTGCGTCGTCAGGCCAAAGAAACATCTTCGAAGATCCCGAACGCATCTGCAGAAGAACGCCCTGCGCTGATCGAACTTGGTAAAAAGCTGCGTGACGAAGTGTCCGAAGCGGAAGCGAAGCAAAAAGAAGTTGAGGTGAAGCTCTACGAACAGCAGTCACTGATTCCCAACATGACGCATCCTGATGCGCCTGTGGGCGGTGAAGATGATGCGACGGAGCTCCGCGTGGTTGGTGATAAACCGAATTTCGACTTCGAACCGCTGGATCACGTCGACATTGCCGCCAAACTGGACCTGATCGACTTCGAAGCCGGCAGCCGTGTTGCCGGCCACGGTTTCTATTACCTGAAAAACGACGCGGTGATGCTGGAATTGGCGCTGATTCAGTTCGCGCTGATGAAAGTTCGCAGCGAAGGATTCACGCTGTACACAACGCCGGACCTGGCGCGTGATTCTGTATTGGAAGGTATTGGATTCAATCCTCGTGGTGAAGAAACGCAGATCTATTCTGTCAGCGGCACCGATCTCAGCCTTGTCGCAACGGCAGAAATCACACTGGGTGGTGCTATGAAAGACCAAACAGTGGACATCACTGATCTGCCGATCAAAGTGGCCGGATTGTCTCACTGTTTTCGCACCGAAGCGGGAGCTCACGGACGCAAGACACGTGGTATCTACAGGGTTCACCAATTCACAAAGGTAGAGATGTTTGGTTTCACGGGACCGGATGTCGAGCAATCGAATGCACTGCACATGCAAATCGTGCGAATCGAAGAAGAGATCTTCCAGGCTTTGGGGATTCCCTATCGCCTGATTGATACGGCCACTGGCGATCTGGGTGGGCCGGCTTATCGGAAATTCGATCTCGAAGCATGGATGCCTGGACGTGGTGAATACGGAGAAGTCACATCCGCTTCAAACTGTACAGATTATCAGGCACGTCGCCTGGGCATTCGGTGTCGCTCGGCCGAAAAGAAGGGGACGCAGTTTGTTCACACATTGAACGGTACGGCGATTTCGTGTGCTCGAGCATTGATTGCGGTTCTCGAAAATTACCAACAGGCAGACGGCAGTGTCGTCGTACCGGAAGTGTTGCGACCGTGGGTTGGCAAGGATGTCATTTCCGTTTCCTAGAACGGATGACACTTCGCTTGAACTGCACCAAGTCGCTCCTATACTCGCTCTCACGGATGTGGCGAACGGCGCTGGGACGGATGCCCGGATAAGACGCCTTCGCCATTCCTTTTCTTTGCGTTGTGTGCTCGCGCTGCTGAGCCACCACACCTTCTGCCTGTTTATTTTCCCAAGGGAAAACGATGAGTATCAAAGTTGGGCACGATGCCCCTGGTTTAGATCTAGCCGTCACAGCTTACGACCGCACCAAAGACGGCGGCGACGATCAGTTTCCGAACATCAAGTTGTCAGACTACAGTGGCAAGTGGGTTTGCCTGTTTTTCTATCCGCTGGACTTCACCTTTATCTGCCCGACAGAAATTGTGGCCTTCAACAAGGCACTGGGAGAATTCGAAGACCGTGAAACGGTGCTGCTGACTGCCAGCACAGACAGTGTTTACTCACACAAAGGCTGGTGTGATGCTCACGAAGATCTGGCTGACATGAAATACCTGATGATTGGCGACGTCAACCATCAGCTGGCAGCGGCATTCGATGTTCTCGACGACGAAAAGGGGATTGCTTACCGCGGAATCTACCTGATCGATCCGCAGGGCAAGCTGCGTTACTCATCCGTTCACGACCTGAGCGTTGGTCGTAACGTTGACGAACTGCTGCGAGTTCTGGACGCACTGCAAACAGACAAGCTGTGTCCATGCAACTGGAAAAAAGGTGAAGGCACGCTGAACTAAGGCGAATACTTCGCCGTGAAAACCAAAAAAGCAGACTCAGCAATTGAGTCTGTTTTTTTTGTCCGCCGCGGATAGACCCCCTCGGAATTTGAGATTTCAGATCTGAAATCTCAGATTGCTCAAGGTTTGGCGGGGGCAGCGACTCACTAGAGCAGTTTACTTATTGTCGTCAACGGCACTCGCTCGCGGGAGCAGGCTTTCTTCCATCAAAACGAGTGCCCCGCGGCCACAACTCAGCGTAATACGCTGTAACGGTACCAGCTTCGCTACTTTTCCTCGGCCGCGCGCTGTTCTGCGCGAGCGATCCAGACTTCCGGTTCAGCGTCGAATGCTGCTTTGCAGCCGCTGCAACACACCCAGAACGTTTTGCCCTTGTGTGACACAGCGATTGTTCCGAGCCCCTGCGAGATAATGCAGGTTTTGTCGCCGTAATCAGAATCGCTGAGGGCGAACGACGTGCCTTCGCGTTGAGTCGACACGGTGTCGTATCGACGAAACGCTGCCTTGCCGCGGCGCTTGTCAATTTCCAGCAGATAGCGATTATTTTCCTGCTGACTAAATGCGACCTGCCAGGTCTCGCCGCCTTCCTGTTTAGCGGATTCCTCAGTCTGCGTCAGTTCCAGTCGGAACACGCGATGCATTTTGTCGTCCGGTCCAACGATCTCATGCACAGGGTCGGTGTAGTCACCAACGTACTCGCGAGTCGCGCCATCGCTGTTGGTCGCAGTCAACGAGAACTTCGCGATGTCGGCAACCCATGTCAAACGGGCGATCTGCAGGTAAGGACTCTTGTCAGACTTCAAAACCAAAGCCGGTTGTTTGCGATCCGTTTGCAGGTCCCAAATCCATTCATGAAGGTCTACAGCTTTTGAATCTCCGTATTCCTTGCGAGTCGTCCCTCGCCAGTTCCCCAACATGACTTGCAGCGGCTTCAGATTTTTCATGATCGACTGTCGGCTTGCTTCCCCGGCCAGACTTGCGTCACTTGCCATGCTGGCTCCGGACTGTTCTGTTCCTCCGCTGCCGTTCAACGATAACGGAGCGAACTCCGATGGTGGATCGATTTGAGGGGCCGGGCCTGGCGCGGCTGGATCATCGGGCAGAGGACTTAACACAGGCACCTCTGAGGATGTTTCGACTTGAGGCACCGGAGTCTCTGTACACCCAACCAGTGAGAGAGTGATGACGGCAGAGGCGATTCTAAAACCTGACATGAAGTGACTTCCAAAACGGCACTGGATAAAGGTGGCAGACGTTCACTCTACTGAATCTGACTGTGACGGCAAAGCCGATAACAGCAATCAAACCCTCAGACTTTTCTCGACAGTCAATTCGACTATCGCGATTGCAGGGATTCTGGCGGCAGGCAAGTTGGTCCGTTTTGCCAATCGGTCCCGAAATCGGTCTGTCGCTGAGCTATTGTTTTTTGCAGCGAGAATTCCCCGGGTTCGCGATCCGCGAAAATTCTGTTCCCTGGCCTCGTGCTAATAGAACCCGAATTTATGTCCCGACGCTCTGACAGCCAGGCAGCACCAGACAGCAGTAATGCTGGCGGTGTCGGTGTCGGCGTCGTCAAAGACAGACGCAGTTCGGTGACGGGGCGGGCGATCTGGGAACGTCGCAAATCGCGCGGAATGACGATCGCCGCCATAATAATTGCGGTCGGAAATTTCTTCACACTGGTGACGTTGCCGTGGACACAGACATCGCTTTTCGGCGACACCAATCCGGCCATTTGGCTGGCCTTGGGCCTGTTGATTCCCATTGCACTGCTAAGCGGATCGCTCTACCGCTCGTACTGGAAGGCGAAAGAAGAGGAACAGAAGAAAAGCGAACGACTGGGGCCATATATTCTGAAAGAAAAACTCGGTGCTGGCGGTATGGGAGAAGTTTACCGTGCCGAACACGCACTAATGAGACGTAGTTGTGCGATCAAGTTGATTCATCCGGAACGAGCTCGCGATCGAGAAGTTCAGGATCGTTTCGCTCGCGAAGCCAAAGCCACCGCCCAGCTGACTCATTGGAACACGATTGAGGTTTACGACTACGGAACCACGGAAGATGGTCGGCTCTATTATGTCATGGAGTATCTGGAAGGCGTGAACCTTTGGGAGTACGTTGACAAGTACGGTCCAATGCAGCCTGCGCGGGTGATCTACGTTCTGAAGCAATTGTGTGATGCACTTTACGAAGCCGAATGTGTAGGACTTGTTCATCGAGACATTAAGCCCAGCAATATTTTTCTGACGGAACGCGGCCGAAGCTTCGACGTCGCAAAGTTGCTGGACTTTGGTTTGGTGCAGACCGCTGCTGATCAATCGGCCAGTGGCGGCAAGTCCAAGGCGACCCTGCACGGTTCGCCGGCGTTTATGTGTCCCGAACAGGCAGTCGGCCTGGCTCCGGATTGTCGCGGCGATCTGTATTCTCTGGGATGCGTGGCATATTTTTTGTTGACGGGACGGCCGCCGTTTATCGACGACAATCCCATCATGCTGATCGTAGCGCATGCGACAACGCCAGTGCCTACTTTCGCAGAGATCGCTGCCGAAGTTCCGCAGGCACTCGGCGACGTGATCATGCGATGTTTGTCCAGGGATCCGTCGGCAAGATACGCTTCCGCTCGCGGGTTGCTCGAGGCGTTGGAGAAGTGTGAGTCTGATCCGGTATGGACATGGCGTGAGGCGGAGGAATGGTGGAGGATTCATGCTCCGCGTGCCGCCGCTCCCGTCGATACCGTCGATACCGGGACATATGACCTGCTGGAAACACTCGCGGACAACCGAGATGGAAGACGCATTGAACCGGAGAAGACGGTGTTGAATCATGAGCTGCCGCCGCAACTGTACGACGAAGCCAGCGCTGTGGTAAACGCATAACGGCTACGGGATAATCACAGCTTTAGCGGGTTCTTATAAACGAATCAGACAAATCCTTGCGGCTCAAGGTTCTCCTGTGCTGGAGCCCGGTTTCTGAGCGTCATCAGATCGGTACTCACTTCACTCGGGCCGTTTTCCTGTGTGCGCAGGCTTGGGGGAAGCGTACTGCATCTTTGGACATGGCAATTTCCCGACAATCAGGCCGGGCTCCAATTGCCATGCTGCCATGTTTTAGAGGCGTTCCTCCGTCGAACGTGTCCAGGTCGGTGTACGCTGGTGGGCGTTTTCGCATATGCTGTAACCGCGAAATCAGATCCATTCAGACCATACACCGGACCCGCGTGCAGTGAATCCCATCATCGAGCTCGAACATCTTTGTGCCCTGTTTCCAGAACCTTCCGGCGAGCCCCTTTATCTGAAGGCTGAGCACATTGCGCGTGAGGCGACTCCGGAACCCTATCACCGCATGCTGGTCCATGAACATCACATGACCGTCACGATGGAGCGGTACCATGATTCCGCCGTTGAGGTGGAAGTTGTGGACTCCAAATTCGAGCAGGACCTGTATTGCCGCAAGATTCTGCTGAAGAAAGAAAACACCGACAAAAACGTTCAGTTCGGCATCGTACGCTTCAACTTCAAATACGTCAGTGACGAAGTTCGGCAGCTGATTGAATCGGAATCGATTCCACTGGGGCGAGTTCTCATTCAGCATAACGTGCTGCGTCATATTGATTTAGGCGCAATTGTTAAGTTTCAGGCTGGACCGGGGTTAAGCCGCTATCTGCAGATGGAAGAGGGGCAGGAAACCTTCGGTCGGATGGCCACAATTTTCTGTAATGGCTCTCCAGCTGTAGATTTGTTGGAAATCTCAAGCCAACTGACGTAGAACATCATAAAAGGCCAACGCGCCGCAGCATTCTTTCTTCTCCTTTCGACCAGATCGCATACCGCTTCTCATGATCCAGCCGAATCCTGAATCGCCAGTCAACTATCTTCCAGAACTGACTGATGACTACGACGTCATTGTGATCGGTGGCGGCCCGGCCGGCGCAACAACGGCTGCGTTGGTAGCGGAATATGGGCACCGCGTTCTGGTACTGGAACGGGCTGAGTTGCCTCGATTTCACGTCGGGGAATCGCTGATCCCGGAAACCTATTGGCCGCTGAAACGACTGGGTCTGCTGGACCGTTTGAAGGCTTCCGCATTCCCTCGAAAATACAGCGTGCAGTTCGTCAGCGATGGCGTCAAAGAATCTGCGCCGTTTTACTTCGACAACTACAACCCCCATGAAAGCAGTGTGACCTGGCAGGTGGAGCGCGGCAAGTTCGATCAGATGTTGCTGGATCGGGCTCGAGAGCTCGGCGCTGTGGTTCACACATCCGCTCACGTGACCGACGTCATCTTTGAAGATGATGTCGCAGTCGGTGTGAAGTGCCGCTTGCTGAACGAAGACGGCGGCCGGTCCGAGCGTCCGATTCGCTCGCGCGTTGTCGTGGATGCCACCGGGCAAACAGCATTCATCAGCAGTCGTCGCGGTGAACGAGATCCGGATCCGTTGCTTAAGAAGGGCACGATCTGGACCTATTGGAAAGGTGCTCACCGCGGGCCTGGCAAAGACGAAGGCGCTACGCTGATCATGCAGACGCCGGGCAAGAAGTCATGGTTCTGGTACATTCCTCTCGCGGATGATGTTGTCAGCATTGGTTGCACGGGCAGCATGGGATATATGTTCGGCAAAGAACACGGTGACGCAGCGGCAGTGTATGCTCGTGAGCTGGAACGATGCCCGGCGATGCAGCAGCGTTTGATCAACGCAGAGCGGTGCACAGACTATTTCTCGACCAAAGACTTTTCGTACTATTCCCGTCAGGGAGCTGGCAAAGGCTGGGTTCTTGTCGGTGATTCGTTTGGGTTCATCGATCCGGTTTATTCCAGCGGCGTGTTTCTGGCTTTGAAGGGTGGCGAATTCGCCGCTGATGCTATTGATGATGCTCTGCAGCGTGGTGACCTGTCTGGACCGCGATTGGGGCAATGGCAGCCACTGTACAAGCAGGGCATCGAGAACTTCCGCAAGCTGGTGTACGCGTTCTACGCGGAAGATTTCAGCTTCGGTACGTTTCTCAAGGACAACCCTCAGTACAAATCCAACATGGTGGACATTCTGGTGGGTGACGTATTTAAGCCTGGCGTGGGTGACATCTTTGACGCCATGGGCATCGTTGAACCACCGATGGACGAACCCATGACGAAGTCCGGCGAAGCCACAGCAATCGCAGCCGGTTAAGACGCCAAGTGTCCGATTTGAGATCTGAAATTTCAGATCTCAGATCGTTCAATGCATCGTCGCAGCAACTTCCATCG
>CALFOL010000668.1 GCA_937919915.1 uncultured Planctomycetaceae bacterium | reverse complement strand
CATTTGAACCTTAGTGGACCGCGAAATTTGACAGCCGGAGCGTCGCCGCTCCGCTCTTTGGACAGGCCTGCGTCACTATTGTTCACTCACAATCGCGTACAGCCGTGAACGATCAGTGATATACAGGATATTGTTCGCCACCATTGCTGAAGCATAAATCGAATTGTCGACATGGTTCTCACCAAGCTTCACTTTTTCCGACTTTGCAGCAAAGACCTCGACCTCGCCATCTTCGTCGGTGAGATAGACCTTGCCGTCGACGATCAATGGTTGACTGTGCCAGCTGTTCGCCCAGAGGTCGTGGGACCATTGGGCGACTCCTGTTCCGGCGTTCAGACACACACAGTAACCTTCCATGTTCACAGCAAACAGCAAATCGTCTTTGATGGAAGCCGCAGCAAGTGTTCGCTTCCAGGTTTCTTCTTTCTCGATTTCTCCGTTCCCGTTGAAGTCGAAACCGGTGTACTTCCAGACGGCCGCGGAATCGGGATTCGGCATCTCCCTTTCACCAGCTGTCGGATCGACCGCCTGCCCAAAGCGTCGAACAAGTCGCTTGCCGTGAGAATCGACAGCGACGGTCGCACTGACATCTGATTCGTCGTGCTTGATGGTCGGATCAATGCACCATAGACAGCCGGGCCCGGTTCCGTTTTCAGGATCGGTACCAATGGCGATGTAGATTCGTTCTTTGTAGATGACTGGAGTCGTTAGGAATTCGCAGCGATTTCCTCGGTAGCCTGGGGCCGACGACTGTTTGGGATTGCAGTCAAACTTCCAAAGCACCTTCGACTCACCAGCCCCGTTTCCAGCAGGTTCGAAGCTGTAAAGCCATCCGTCTCCGCCTGGGAATAAAACCTGTGCCTGTCCGCCAAAGACGCCGTAAGCCGGGGACGACCACGACCCATGAAGTGTGAATTCGCCAACAGATGAATCCTTCCACAACAGTTCTCCGGTATCTCGATTGAGGGCGATGAAATCCGGTGCTGCCGCCTGAATTTCTTGATGATCAGCACCAACTCCGTTTCCCGTGACCACAAACACGGCCGTCTCAGAACACGTAACAGAACACGTAAACGCATTATGAGGACGAACACCAAGCTCCTCCATCATGCTGAACTTCCAGATCACGTCCGCTTCGCTGTTTTCAGCCACGGGTTCGGACTGGAACGGCCCATCGTTTTCAGCGTCCCCAAAACCGTCCGTGTCCAGACAACACACTTCGCCTCGATTGGTCACGTACCAAAGACGTTTGCCGCTCACCAACGGAACACTGATGATTCCCTGTTCGGGGATGTCATGCACTCGACCGGTCGCCAGCTTTTCACTCAAGTGTTGCCACAGGAAGCTTCCATCGGATTCTTTAAAACATATCAGGCAGCCCGCATCGAGATCCGCTGATCGTTCGACAAATCCGTGTCGATTGTTTGTCCCCACAAAGATTTGCCCCTGCGAAACGACCGGAGTTCCGTAGGTTTGAGACCCCAGCTTGATCGACCATTTGATGTTCTGTCCGGTTTCGATGTCCCATTTCACCGGAATTCGACTGCCGCTGGGCGTGTTGTTTCGATGTGAGGTGCCTCCCCACTGCAGCCAGTCACCAGAAGAATCGCTTTCTGTGTCCGGCGCCGGGCCATTCTGCTGAGCGTGACCGAATTCCTGCAGCGGCCCCATGGTGATAAAGCA
The DNA here is from genome assembly GCA_937919915.1 of uncultured Planctomycetaceae bacterium. Classification (GTDB taxonomy): domain Bacteria; phylum Planctomycetota; class Planctomycetia; order Planctomycetales; family Planctomycetaceae; genus Fuerstiella. Next base: position 8,413 of record CALFOL010000668.1, on the reverse strand, counting down.
GCCAAGCAACAAAGAAACCGTTTGGGTTTGTGTGATCATCGACGAAACTCCTGAGTGGAATAAGCCGTACGAAAGCCAAGTCTAAGCTTAACGATGTTACCAGCAGTTGGCGCGACGAGGGAGAATATCGTCAGACCAAAACGACAGGGAAGTGCTGAGGCAGGGGAAATGGCAAGAATCGGCACTCATGCCGCACGAAATAATGAGCCGCCGCGAGACATCTTCCACTGACTTAGATATCGTATTCGAGCTCGGCTCAGTTGCCGACTCAACCGCAGCGAAACCCCCGCCCTCCAATCCCGCCCCGCGCGCCCTCCCGTAACAGGTTTTCACAGATGCAATCACGCCAATTCGTTACTCTTATGTTAACGCTGTTTGTCACTTCGACTGTTGTGACAGAAGTTTCCTTTGGCTTTGACGACTGGCCGCAATGGCGCGGTCCACGACGGGACGGAATCAGCACGGACACGGGACTTCTGAAGGAATGGCCAACAGAAGGACCAGCCGTTCTTTGGCAGATCGAAACCGTGGGCGTCGGCTACTCGTCGCTGGTGATCAAAGATGGCCGCATCTATACGCAGGGAGATCTGGACGGTGTCGAACATGTTCTGTGTCACAATGCGAAGACCGGCAAGCGAATCTGGGCCGTTCAACCAGAACCGTTGAAGCAGCAGCTTGACGAACGCGTTGCGGCGGAGGCGAAGAATCTGGACACAAACAAGGACGGTCGCATCGACGAGGTCGAAGCGTTGAAACGACTCGGTTTTGACTTCAACAAGTTCGACAAAAAGGCGGATGTTGATGTCGAGGAATTCGCCGACGCCCGTACTCAGCGACTCTTCGCCGCGCTGGACGCCAATAAAGATCAGCGTCTTTCCGAACAGGAAGCCGGGCGACCGTTTCACCGTGAATTCGAACGCATCGACAAAGAGGAGAATTCGGTTGATGCGGAGGAGCTGGCCAAACGACGCACGAAGGAATGGATGGCGAGTTACGACAAAAACGGCGACGGAATGATCGATCGCGAAGAGTCGCGTGCCGGGATCGTCGATCGCTATTTCGGCGGTATGGATGAGCGGGATAAGGCAACGAACGCAGGCGACGAACAACTGACGGTCGCTGAAATTGAAACCTACCTGCAGAAACGCGAACCTGGCAAGGACGGCGTGATTTCGTTCGACGAGATGCGTGCGTATTACGTCAGCAAGTACCCGGCACAGGACGGCTTTCTGTCAGCGGAAGAACTTCGAGGATACTTCGGAGGATATCGTAACGGAATGGGCGACGGACCTCGCGGCACGCCGACTGTTGATGGCAATCGTGTGTATTCTGAAGGCGGCAACGGCGATGTCACCTGCATGGACGCGGCTACCGGCGATACGATCTGGCACGTGAATCTGTCTGCCGATTTTGGTGGCGACCGACCGGGCTGGGGCTACAGCGAATCACCGCTGGTGGATGGCGAGATGCTGTTTGTAACGCCTGGTGGCAAGCAGGGCACGGTGCTGGCGCTCGACAAACAGACCGGAAAGAAGATCTGGCAGAGCGATGAAGTCACCGAGGGAGCTCATTACAGCACGCCGGTGATAGCCGAAATACATGGCAAACGGACGCTGGTTCAGTTTGCTCGTGAGAGCGTCTTTGGTGTCACTCCTGACACGGGGCGGTTTCTGTGGAAGTACGGTAACGCGGCCAATGGCACGGCGAACTGTGCCACGCCGATCATTGACGACAATCACGTGTTCGCTTCCAGCGCTTACGGAACCGGCGGTGGCCTGGCGAAAATCAGGCAGACAGGTGGCGAACAAACCGCGGAAGAAGTCTACTTCGAAAAGAAAATGGGCAACCATCACGGTGGTATCGTTAAGTCGGGTGAATACATGTATGGATTCGGCAGCGGCTTGATCTGCATGGACTTCAAAACCGGCAAGATCGCATGGCAGGATCGGAGTGTTGGCAAGGGCTCGCTGACTGTCGCCGACGGCATGCTGTATCTGCTCAGCGAAAACAACGAAATCGCATTGGCGGAAGCAACCCCCGACGGCTATCGCGAACACGGTCGCTTTAAGTATCAAGGTCACGGTCGTCCCAGCTGGGCTCATCCTGTGGTGACCGGTGGAGTGCTGTACATCCGCGATCAGGAATTTCTGACCGCTTACAACGTGCGTCCTTAACTGGCATTCCACACGAATCGCTGGAGTACCGGCTCTAGCGCAGTTTACTTATTGTTGTGAATGGTACTCGCTCGCGGGTACAGGCTTTCTTCGATCGAAACGCGTGCCCCGCGGCCAAAAGCCAGCGTAATACGCTGTAGCCGCCTGCCGATCGGACTCAGGCGGCTAAAGCCTGTACTCCAACATAGCCGAAGGGGGTGAATTCCTTACGGATTTGTCGGGACCGCAGCAGAGTCTCCGGCTACAATCGCGGCCCCCGCTGTTGCTCTCCCTCCTACTCTTCCCGCCTCGTTCGAAATCCGCTTGAATGAATGCTCGCCCTGCAACTCTGCTTGTTGTGCTGTTGAGTCACGTGTCGCTCCTGGCCCAGGATAATCAGGAACAGCCTGTCGACAAGGCCGGTATTGATTTCTTCGAAGCGAAGATTCGGCCGGTGCTTGTGAACCACTGCTACGAGTGTCACTCCGCCGAAGCGAAGAGCCTCAAAGGTGGGCTGCTGCTGGATTCACGCGAAGCCGCGCACAAGGGGGGCGATTCCGGTGCTGCAGTCGTACCAAAGAACGTCGACGAAAGCCTGCTGATCGGCGCGCTGCGGTATGACAGTTTTGAAATGCCGCCCAAAGGAAAACTTCCGGATGCCGTGATTGCTGACTTCATGAAGTGGGTCGAAATGGGAGCACCCGATCCTCGCGATGGCGAGGTCGCGACGAGCACCATCGACTACGACGAAGCCGGCAAGCATTGGGCCTACCAGCCGATCACTTTGCCGCAGCCACCAACCGTTGAACGCGCCGACTGGCCCGCAAACAACATCGACTATTTCACGCTCGCGAAGATGGAAGAACTCAAACTGCAACCTGTCGACAAGGCCGGCAAACGGGAACTGATTCGCCGAGCCACCTTCGACCTGATCGGGCTGCCGCCGACTCCGGAAGACGTTGCCGATTTTCTGGAAGATGAATCGCGGGGTGCGTTCGAGAAGGTGATCAACCGATTGCTGCAATCAGAACACTACGGAGAACGTTGGGGCCGCTTCTGGCTGGATGTCGCTCGGTATTCTGAAGATCAGGCGCATACCTTTTCGGTTACCGCGAATACTAACGGGTTTCGCTATCGTGACTGGGTTGTCGCGGCGTTTAACTCAGACATGCCGTACGATAAATTCGTGCGAATGCAGATCGCAGGAGATCTGCTCGGCCCGGCATCGAGTGAATCATACGACCATCTCGTGGCGCTCGGCTTCTTTGGACTGGGTGCTCAGTACTATAAGAACAGCGACGCGGCGAAGGCGGCGGCCGATGAACTGGATGACCGTGTCGATACGCTGACACGTGGGTTTCTGGGACTGACGGTGTCGTGTGCCCGCTGCCATGATCACAAATTCGATCCGATTCCGACTCAGGATTATTACTCGCTGGCCGGAATCTTTCGCAGTTCGAAACTGCACAACGCCCCGCTGTGCGAGTCGTCAGAAGTGGAAGCCTACAACGCCGGGCAACAGCAAGTGAAGAGCACCGAAGAAGCCGTCAAAACGTTTCTGGCCGAGGAAAAAACAACGGCCGCCGAAACGAAAGTCGGTGAAACAGCGAAGTACATCGAAACGGCGTGGCGATATCAGACATCAAAGGCGAGCGGAAAGCCTGCGAACACTGCGGAGCTCGCACAGCAGGCCAGTGTGAACGAGTTCCTGCTGAAACGCTGGATCAATTTCCTCCAAGTAAAGAACAAAGGCAAGGTCAGCGCGCTGGATGCGTGGTTTGACTTGAAGCCTGCGGAGGGCGGCGATGTCGCAGCAACTGTTCCGCCAGAAGTGACGTCGATCGCGAATGAGTTCCAGCAGTACATTCAGGAACTAGTGAATGTTCGCGATGGTGTCTCCACGACAAACCTGGTTGACGCGGGAGATGGAACAGCCAGGCCGCACCGGCTCGGTAGCCCTCGATTCGTTTCGCCGAACGTCACGAAGATCCGGCCGACCGCTGGGATTGATATCGACATCACCGGAGCGAAGCAGCTGTTTCTGGTCGTGTCTGACGGAGGCAACGGAAACAGCTGTGACCATTCCGACTGGCTGGCCCCGACCCTCGTCGGAAACAACGGTGAGCTGAAACTTACCGAGCTAAAGTGGAAGTCGCTGGACGGATTCGGCGGCACAAAGATCGATCTCAACTACGAAGGCAAGCCACTGAATGTGGGCGGCAAGGCTTACGAAAACGGCATCGGCGTTCATGCTCCGAGTGTGATTGCCTACGACCTTCCCGAAGGCTATCAGCGGTTCAAAGCGACCGGCGGTCTGGACAACAGCGGCTCAGATCAGGGCGGTTGCGGCGAACAGGCGGCCGTCCAGTTTAGTGTCTACACCGAACAACCGACCGAAGGCCCCATCAGCCCGGGCAAGGATGTTCTCTCCGTCGTGCTGGGAAAAGACGGGCCGTTTGCTGTCAGTGATGACGATCTCGAGAACTTTCTGACCGGCGAAAAACGCGATCAGCTGATCAAGCTGCGAGCCGACTTCGAAGACGCAAAGAAGACCGCTCTTCCGATGTACGCAGTCGCTCACAGCTACAGCGAAGCTAAGGCTGAGGATATGCGAGTCTTCGTTCGAGGCAACCCCGCACGGCAGCGTGAATTGGCACCGCGACGTTTTCTGCGAGTACTTGCGGGTGAAGATCGTGCTCATTACACGAACGGCAGCGGTCGCCGTGATCTGGCCGAAGCGATCACTCGACCAGACAACCCACTGACCGCGCGGGTGCTGGTAAATCGCATCTGGCAGCATCATTTTGGCCGGGGCATCGTGGGGACGCCGAGCAACTTCGGGAAGCAGGGAGAATCGCCGACGCATCCAGCTCTGCTGGATTACCTGGCGGCGCGGTTTATCGAATCCGGCTGGTCGATCAAATCGCTGCACCGTGAAATTATGCTGTCATCGACCTGGCAATTAGGGACCGCCAACCACGAGGCGAATGCTCAGATCGACGCGGACAATCGATTCGTCTGGAGAATGAGTCGGCAACGTCTGGACGTCGAAGCCTGGCGCGATGCGCTGCTGGACGTGTCCGGGAAACTTGATCGCCATGTCGGAGGCCCTTCGACGAACCTCGCGGATGCCAACAATGTTCGCCGAACGGTTTACGCAAAGATCAGTCGCCACGAACTCGACAACCTGCTGCGACTGTTCGACTTTCCCGACGCGAACATCACCAGCTCAAAGCGAAGCGAAACAACGGTGCCTCAACAGCAGCTGTTTGTACTAAACAGCCCGTTCATGGTGGAACAGGCAAAGGCCCTTGCCGCTCGACTGCACACGGAAGAACCAGACAGCGATGAAGCTCGAATTCAACGCGGATTTCAGCTGGCGTACGGTCGACCGCCGATAGAGCGTGAAGTGGAAATCGGACTGGCCTACCTGAACAGTGAGAAGGATCCGGAGAGCAAGCTGACGCAGTGGGAGAGTTATGCTCAGGCGTTATTGGGCAGTAACGAGTTTATGTATCTCGATTAAGGCAACTTCCGAATTGGCGGCCCCCTCGCAGCGAAAGTCGTCAAGACGTTCGGCCGAAGCTGTTGACGAGCTTCGCTACCAAAGACCTCGCGCAAAGACAAAATATGAATTCACCACTTACACACTTCGGCATGACTCGCCGTGAGTCCCTCCAACGCATGGGCACCGGGTTGGGCGTGCTCGGCCTGGCCGGAATTCTGGCTCAGGACGGAACGCTGGCGAGCTCCGCGGATGCAGATTCGTCGAGCCCGCTGGCTCCAAAGGCGGCTCACTTCGCGCCCCGAGCGAAGCACGTCATTCACCTCTTCATGAACGGCGGACCATCGCAGGTCGATACGTTCGACCCGAAGCCGGCGCTTACCAAGTATAACGGGCAGCGTCCCCCGACAGCGGATCTGAAAACGGAACGAAAGACCGGCGGCCTGCTGATGTCCCCGTTCGAATTCAAGAAGTACGGCGAATCCGGAATCGAAGTCAGCGATCTGTTTCCGCACGTCGGTGAGTGCATCGATGACATCTGCGTCATTCGTTCGATGCACACCGATATCCCAAATCACGAGCCGTCGCTGCTGATGATGAACAGCGGTGAGACTCAGCCGACCCGACCAGCGATGGGATCGTGGCTGCTGTACGGACTTGGCACTGAAAACCAAAACCTTCCCGGTTTCGTGGTGCTTTGCCCCGGAAAACCTGTCGTCGGGCCGCAGTTGTGGAGTAACAGTTTTCTGCCTGGCATCTTTCAGGGCACACACATCAACCATGCCAGCAGCGTTGATCCGAAGAAAGTCATTCAGCACATCGACAATTCGTATCTGACCAGCCGTGGCCAGCGTCGACAGCTGGATCTTCTAAAGCAGATGAACGAACTGCACCTCGAACAACGCGGCGGCCAGGACAATCGCCTGGAAGCGCGCATCGAATCGCTCGAAATGGCGTTTCGCATGCAGACGGAAGCTCAGACCGTTTTTGATCTTGCGAAGGAAACCAAGGAAACGCGAGAAGCCTACGGCACTGGTCAGTTTGCGAATGGCTGCCTGGCAGCACGGCGACTTGTTGAAAGCGGCGTCCGGATGGTGCAGGTCTATTACGGCAATGGTCAACCGTGGGACGATCACGGCGACATCAAAGATCATGCCAACAAAGCGAAGGATGTCGACCAGCCCATTGCCGCGCTGATTAAGGATCTCAAAGAACGCGACCTGCTGAAGGATACGCTAATCATCTGGGGCGGCGAATTCGGCAGAACTCCGGTGGCGGAAAACGGCAATGGGCGAGACCACAATCATCACGGCTTTTCGATGTGGCTGGCCGGTGGCGGAGTCAAAGGCGGCATGACGTACGGTTCGACAGACGAATTCGGTTTCGCAGCCGTCGAAAACAAGGTTCATGTCCACGACCTGCACGCCACCATCCTGCACCTGATGGGGCTCGACCACGAAAAACTCACGTTCCGCTACAGTGGACGAGACTTCCGCCTGACTGATGTGCATGGTCGAGTGGTTCACGAATTGTTCGCGTAAATTTCCCCCAATCCATCCTTGGGAAACCTGTTGCTCGCACCACGACTTCCAATGATTCAAACGACAACATCCATAGCAGAAAGAAAATCGATAATGAAGAACGGTATCACTCGTGCCCTAATGGCTGTGATCATCCTGGCGATGTTCGCAACCTCCGTCTTTGCGGACGATCCGACTGACGTAACGTCCGTTGTCACCGCTGCGATAAAGGACAACAAACTTTCGATTAGCGCCGGCAACGGTACGTTCGGTGATACGGCTCCTGGAGTTCCGAAGAAGCTCACGATCGAGTACCGCATTGGCGAAGAAAAGTTGAAACGCGAAGCTGGCGAGAACCAGCAAATCGACATTGCCGCGCCCGCAGGGCAGAAACTGGTCATCATCAAGGCCCTGTACGGTCCCGCGGATGGTTCCAAGCCTGTTAACATCGAAAACGCGCTTGAAGTTCTGGATACGCTTCCCGGATTTACCATTGAACACTTGCTGACGGCTGACGCCAAAGCAAACGGATCATGGATTTGCATGGCGAACGATTCCAAAGGACGTCTTTTACTCGGCGGACAAAGTGGTCAGCCAATCACGCGTGTGACGATGGAAGACGGCAAGGTTGCTAAACAGGAAATCCTGACCATCCCCGTGAGCGAAACGATGGGCATGTTGTTCGTCGGCGACGTGCTTTATATCAGCGGCAGAGGCGAACGAGGTTTTGCTTTGTATCGCTGTAAGGATACCAAAGGCGACGACAGCTACGACGATGTCGAATTTCTGCGCGAGTGGCATGGTGGTTCCGGCGAACATGGTTCACACGGTCTGGTTCTAGGCCCCGACAACATGCTGTACGCGGTGTGTGGAAACTTCACCGGCCTTCCGCAGGATCTCGCGGACACTTCGCCTCATCGCAGTTACGGTGACGATCTGGCGCTGCCACGAATGGAAGACGGAAACGGTTTCGGTGCGGGTGCGAAACCGCCCGGTGGTTATGTGGCGCGAATGGATCTGGACGGTCAGAACATCGAATTGTTTTCCGCCGGACAGCGCAACGCGTATGACATTGGCTTCAACGCCGATGGCGAATTGTTTGGCTTCGACAGCGACATGGAATGGGACTGGGGAACTCCGTGGTATCGGCCGGTTCATGTGTTCCATTCTGTTCGCGGTGGCGACAACGGTTTCCGCGAAGGGACGGCCAAATGGCCGGAACATTACGCTGACGG
>CALFOL010000667.1 GCA_937919915.1 uncultured Planctomycetaceae bacterium | reverse complement strand
GGTTCTTAAACAGTCTCCACTCCAGACGCGAGCAAAAACCTTCTGGCGACTTGCTGGGTTCCCGAGTACACTCAACGTCTGCTCTTTCCCGCCCTAAATGCGTCCCAGGTTTGTCATGGTTCGCCCCCTCCGTTTTCAGCTGCCCCGCCCGATGTTGAATCGCACAGCCGTATGCTGTCTGTGTCTGTGCTTCGGCACGTGGGTCGGTGTTGTTCAGGCTGACGATGATGCAGGCAGCGCCGCAGATGGCGTGGCCTATTTTGAGACGCATATTCGTCCGTTGCTGATTCAGCGATGTTATGGATGCCATTCGCAGCCATCCGGAAAACGCGAAGGCGGGCTGCTGCTGGACTCCGTTCAGGGATGGCAAACAGGTGGTGAAACCGGTACCGCGATTGTGGCGAAAGATCCCGACGCCAGCCTGCTGATTCAGGCCGTGCGTTACGCAAACGAAGACCTGCAGATGCCTCCGACAGAGCGACTGCCTGCGGAGGCGATTGCTCGTCTGGAACATTGGGTGAAGCTGGGGGCTCCGGCACCGGTTGGCGATCCAGCAGCGGCAGCCACCATGGTTAGCCCTGCTGATCCGATCGCCGGTCAACAGCACTGGGCCTTTCAACCGTTGGGGCGTGAAGCTGTTCCTGAAGTCACCGACGTGCCCTGGCCGAAATCGGACATCGATCGATTTGTTCTGGCAAGACTGGAAGCGGACGAGTTGCGGCCTGTTGGCGATGCGGAGCCGGGTGATCTGGTTCGTCGCCTGTGCTTTCAACTGACAGGTCTGCCTCCGACAACCGAACAGCTGCAGCGCTTTGTCAATGAACCGAGCCCCGCGGCCACCGAACGACTGGTCGATGAGCTTCTCAGGAAGCCGCAATTCGGTGAACGCTGGGGGCGACACTGGCTGGATCTGGCGCGCTATGCTGATTCCAATGGTCTGGATGAGAACTTTTTGTTTCGTGAAGCATGGCGCTATCGCAATTGGGTGATCGCTGCGGTGAATTCCGACATCCCGTTCGATCGCTTTCTGCTGGAACAACTTGCTGGAGACTTATTGCCATTCGACACCATCGAGCAACGCGACCAGCAGCGCGTGGCGTCTGGTTTTCTGGTGATGGGCCCAAAGGTGTTGCTGGGGGTGAATCCGGATCTGCAGAAGATGGACGTTGCCGACGAACAGTTGGAAACGATCGGCCGAGTTGTGCTGGGGCAGACGCTGGGATGTGCTCGCTGCCACGATCACAAGTTCGATCCGATTCCCACCAAAGACTACTACGCATTGGCTGGCATCATGACTTCGACACAGGTCATGGAACAACGTTATATGCTGGGACAGCAGCGAGTCATGGAGCGTCTGGCAGGTCTCGGCCCTGACGGTGACGCGTTGAACGCGGCCTACGAAAAGTACTGGCGAGAACACCCGGGTTTACAGGGCCGAATTGATCGAGCGAAATCTGTTTTGGAAACTCTGAAGCAGAAGGACGAAGCCGCCATCACCGCGAAGTTGTCTGCCGTTGCCGATGACTTTAGCGAAGCGGCTCGCGACGCTGTGCAAGCGATCGATCAGCGGATTGCCAGTCAGGAAGCTCATGTGAATCAGCTGCAGGAATCTTTGGCCAAACCGCCCGGCATTCCCGCGCGAGCCATGATTCCCGCTGAAATTTCTACACCTGTTGATGAACACGTTCGCCTGGCAGGACAGTTTGATCGGCCGGGAGACAAAATTCCTCGCGGCTTCCTGCAGGTGTTGTGTGATGACCAGCCCGTTCCGCTGCCTGAGTCTCAAAGCGGACGCCTGGAACTTAGTCGCTGGCTGACAGACGGCAAGACGCGAACCGGCTGGCTCACCGCGCGCGTTCAGGTGAATCGGATCTGGCACCACTTGATGGGGCGAGGTCTGGTACGGACTGTTGATAACTTTGGACGCACGGGCGAAGCACCCAGCCATCCAGAACTGCTGGATCACCTGGCGACTCAACTGATTGATAGCGGCTGGTCCATGAAGACGGTGATTCGCAGCATTGTCCTGAGCCGCACGTTTGGGCTCAGTTCGCAACACGTAGCCGACAACTTCGAACGTGATCCGGACAACCGTCTGTTGTGGAAAGCCCATCGTCGTCGACTGGATCCGGAATCGCTGCGGGATGCCATGCTCACTGCGGCCGGAACTCTGGACCTGAAGCCGATGGATTCCACCGTGGCTTATCTGGGAGATCAGGCGACGGCTGTCGGTGGCAACGAAAACCGTCGGCGGACGGACTTTCCCTGTCGCAGTGTCTATTTGCCCATCATTCGCAACGACCTGCCGGAACTGTTCGACGTTTTCGACTTCGCGAATCCTCATACCACCACAGGAGCTCGCCCGCAGACGACCGTGCCGACTCAGGCGTTGTATCTGCTGAATGATCCCATGGTGATGGACGCTGCCATGGCCACCGCCAAACGCATTCTCGCAGAAACACCGATCGACGAGCCGCGACTCAGGGCTCAGGTCCGTCGAATGTTTCAACTGATAGTCAGCAGTGAACCCGCTGAAGAAGAAGTTCAGGCGATGACGTCTTATCTGTATGCCACGACGCAGCGACTTATCGAAAACGCGACCGCTGAGCCGCCTTCAGAAGGTACACCATCGCCGGAAACGCAAGCTTTGGCACTGGCCTGTCACGCCTTGTTCGCTTCAAGCCGCTTTCAGTATCTGGAATAACTTATGCGATGCCATCAGTTTACACATAGCACATCGCGCCGCTCTCTGTTGCAAAACAGCGCGTGCGGCTTTGCGGGACTCAGCCTTGCCGCGATGACAGGGCAGCAGTTGATGGCCGGTGATGCGCAGCCGAGTGTCGGCACTGCAAACGCCGCCGCAGAACAGATGACAGCGCTGCTGCCGCATTTGACTCAGCGCGCGAAGCGGATCATCTTTCTGTTCATGTGGGGCGGGCCCAGCCATGTGGATTTGTTTGACTACAAACCCCGATTGAATGAGTTCGCCGGCCGGCCTGTGACAGCGGATGCGTTCGGAGGAAAGCAGCCACCGGGTGGCAATATTCTGGGCTCGCCGTTTCAATTCAAACAGCATGGAGACAGCGGCGTCTGGATTAGTGAACTGTTGCCGCAATTGGCGAAACAGGCGGACCGACTTTGCGTGATCCGGTCCATGCACACAGAAGGATCGGCTCATGGCGAAGCGTTGCTGAGACTGCATACCGGGCAGGCGAGTCTGGTCCGGCCCAGTGTCGGAGCCTGGATCAGCTATGGGCTCGGTTGTGAAAGCCAGAATCTGCCCGCGTTCATCACGATTTCACCGCCTCGAGGACACGGCGGTGTTCAGAATTATGGCAGTGCATTTTTGCCGGCGATGCATCAGGGGACCGCAATCGGATCGGCAGAGATTCCCATTGCGAATGCCAAAATGTCCAACATCGTGAACCCTCGACTGAACCGGACCACTCAGCGAGAACAACTGGATCTGATTCAGGCTTTAAATCGTCGGCATCTGCAGCAGGCCGAAGTGGATCGAGGCGTGGACGGGTTGATTTCCAGCTATGAACTGGCGTTTCGGATGCAATCGACGATCCCGCAGATCATGAGCATCGATGATGAAACCAGTGAGACGCAGCAGCTGTACGGCATCGGTTCAGAACCCACAAACAACTTTGGTCGGCAGTGCCTGCTGGCTCGCAAATTCGCCGAACAGGGCGTGCGTTACATTCAGGTGTCCACCGACTATACGTGGGATCATCACACAAAAGTGAACGACGGTCTGGTGAAGGAATGTGCTCGCGTTGACCAGCCGATTGCCGGGCTGCTGACGGATCTGGATCGACGCGGTTTGCTGGAAGATACTCTGGTGGTCTGGGGCTCCGAATTCGGCCGCACTCCCACTGTGGAGAACGGCGACGGCCGCAACCATCACCCCGCGGCTTTCACGATGTGGCTGGCCGGCGGCGGAGTACGCGGCGGTCTGACGTATGGGTCGACAGACGAATTCGGTTTTCACCCGGCAGAGAATCCGGTCCACATGCACGACCTGCACGCAACACTGCTGTACGCGTTGGGATTGGATCATAAGCGACTTACTTATCGCCACGCCGGTCGCGATTTTCGTCTGACGGATGTTCACGGGAATGTGGTGACGGAGCTGTTTGCTTAGAGCAGTTTACAGAATGTGGTGGACGCGTTGGGCTCGGCGTTTTGCTGCCGAAAACCTTTCGCTGCGGCCATGAGTCAGCGAAATTCGCGGTAGAGCTTTCGAAATTCGTCACTGTCCCAGTGACGTCTACTTGACAGGCGAAGGCAGTCCGTACTGTTTGCGAAAGCGGAGTGGCGTTTCGCCGGTTTGGTTGCGGAACTGTCGCGTGAACGCACTTTGGTCGCAGAAACCGAAGTTGACAGCGATTTCAGCGATCGAGCGATCTGTGTTCAGCAGTTCGTCGCTGGCTGCCTGAATGCGAGTTTTCGTCAGAAAGTCCAGGGCGCTCATACCCAGCGCGTCCTGAAAGCGGCGCTGCAGTTGTCGGGGTGAAATTCCGGCCAGCTGCGCGACTTCAGCCACGGTGATTTTTCCGCGATGGCGTCTGCGAATGTAGTCGACGACTTCTGAAATCTGTGAATACGGCAGCGCAGATTTCCTGCCTTCATAATTGCGGACCGTTCCCATCAGGCCAATGATGTCGCCGGACGAATTTCGCAGCGGCAGCTTGTCAGTCACAAACCAGTCCAGCAGGCGATGTTCGTTATACCAGACCTCAACCCGATTGATCAGCGATTCGCCTGTGGTCAACACCTGACGATCATCTCGCACAAAACTGTCCGCGACATGTGTCGGAAAATAATCGTGATCGACGGTCCCGATCAGTTCGGCTTCGGACCGCAAACCGAAACGCTCAAGGATCGAAGAGCTGGCTGCCATCAGGCGGCTTTCGGTGTCCTTGGCGAAAAACGAAATGCCGGGAAGATGTTCAAACAACTGACGAAACTGTTGAGTTGAGCCAAGCTGTGAGAAAAACTGCTCCTGCATGGTCAGCGTTGACATCTGTTTGAAAGACGCAATTTGTTTCTTAGAGGACTTCTTCATGTCTGATAATTACAAAAAAACAGACGGATTTCCACAAGACACTCGACGCCCTGTTCGGCATGATTTAGCGTTCCTGGCTGATTCAGCGAAGTTGGCAATGCGCCAACTCCTCCCCGAAGCTCATTCTGCCTGATTTTCCGGCGGTGTTCGGGCATCTCACCATAACCAGCACTCACGTTGAGGACCCCAATGAAGCGACTGACCGCCGCGCTGCTGATCTGCGTTTTCACCTGTCTTGTTCCCACGGCAAAAACTGCGAGCGCTGCCGAGTTTGAATTGAACAAGGGCGATCATATCTGCCTTGTTGGAAACGAACTTGGCGAACGCATGCAGCACCACAATCACTGTGAGATCTTGCTGCATCAAACGTATCCTGACCTGGAACTGACGGTTCGCAATCTGTGCTTTCCTGGCGATGAGCCGGCTGAGCGTATTCGCTCACTGGACTTCGGTGATCCCGACAGTCATCTGACCCACAGCAAAGCCGACGTGATCCTGTTCTTCTTTGGCTTCAACGAGTCGTTCGATGGCGACGACGGCATCAGTGAGTTTGCTCAGCAAATGGGAAAGCTGGTGAAGGAAACTCAGAGCAAGAAGTATAACGGCAAAAGTGCTCCACGAATCGCGCTGATTTCGCCAATCGCGTTCGAAGACATCGGCGATTCGAATGTGACGGATGGCAAAGAGCAGAACGTCAATCTGGCAAAGTACGCCGCAGCACTGAAGAAAGTGGCTGAAGACTCAAACGTTGTTTTCGCGGACATCTTTACACCAACGAAAGCACTGTTCGAAAGGACTGATCAGCAACTGACGCTGAACGGATCGCACCTGAACAACGACGGCTACAAAGCCCTGGCACCGATTCTGATGACGGCTTTGGGTGGAACTCCCCGGACCGAACCTGCATCTGCGGCGTTGATTGCTGAATCGAAAGACAAGAGCTTCCATTGGTGGCATCGTTATCGAGCCGTCAATGGTTATTCCATCTATGGTAAGCGTGGGCTGGCCGGAAAAACAGGCGACGGCAAATACGACAACCGCGATGTCATGGAACGCGAACGAGCGATCCTTGATCAGATGACGGCCAATCGCGATGCACGTGTCTGGGCGTTGGTTCAGGGGAAAACCGTTGCGGAAAAATGTGACGACAGTCAGACGCTGCCGTTTCTGGAAGTCGTCACTAACGTCGGTGGCAAAGACGACAAAAATGCGAAAGCCGGCAAGCTGGGTTCGCTGGATTACCTGCCAGCAGTTGAACAACAGAAACTGTTCAAGCTGGCCGATGGTTACGAAATTCAGCTGGTGGCTTCCGAAGAGCAGTTCCCGGAACTTGCGAACCCTGTGTCACTGAACTTCGACAACAAAGGCCGTCTGTGGGTCACGACCATGCAGTCGTACCCTCACTGGCAGCCCAAGGGCGAAATGAATGACAAGGTGATCATTCTGGAAGATAAAGACGGCAACGGCACAGCCGACAAGTGCACCGTCTTCGCCGATGGCCTGCACCAGCCTACCGGTTTCGAAATCGGCAACGGTGGTGCCTACATTGCTCAGCAGCCGGACATTCTGTTCATGCAGGATACGGACGGCGATGACGTGGCAGATGTTCGTATTCGGAAGCTGGTCGGATTCGACACGGCGGATTCACACCACGGAATCTCAGCGTTCGAATGGAGCCCCGGTGGTTCTCTGCAATTCAACGAAGGCACATTCAAGTATTCGCAGGTCGAAAGCCCATATGGTCTGACTCGAATGCATGAAGCCGGTATCTGGACCTACAACCCAAAGACGGAACGCTTTGGGACTCATGTTTCTCTGCCGTTCGCGAATCCCTGGGGGCACGTGTACGACAAGTGGGGCCAGGACTTTATTTCTGATGCGTCGCCAGGCTTTAACTTCTGGGCCACACCGATCAGTGGCAAAGTGGAATATCCCGCCAAGCACGCGGGTGGTTCTTTCAACGACAGCGTGAACAACTTCAAAGACACGGCGCTGCGTGGTCGAGATGTTTATCCGCAGTTTATTGTTAAGCGAACTCGTCCGTCAGCCGGCAATGAATTCGTCGTCAGCCGGCACTTCAAGCCGGAAGATCAGGGCGACTTTTTGCTGTGCAACGTGATCGGCGATCGATCGATTCTGCAGCATTCCATGATAGAAGACGGCACTGGGTTTGCTGGCAAAGAAAAACCGGCGTTGGTGTTCTGCGAAGACGGTAACTTCCGTCCGATCGATATCCAGTTTGCTCCCGATGGCAGCCTGTACATTTGCGACTGGCATCAGGCACTGATTGGTCACCTGCAGCATAACCTTCGCGAACCAAACCGCGATCACCAACACGGCCGCATTTGGCGCGTGACCTGCAAGGGTCGAGATCTGGTGAAGGCACCAAAGATCGCCGGCGAACCGATTCCGGCTGTTTTGGATGTGCTGAAGGCCTACGAAGATCGAGCTCGCTATCACGCTCGGCGTGAGCTGGCGGAGCGCAAAACAGAAGACGTTGTTGCTGCCGTGCAGACCTGGACCGCCGGTCTGGATAAGTCGGATGAGCCGTATCTGCACAACATCCTGGAAGCCAACTGGGTGCTGCAGTCTCACAACGTTATCGATATGGATCTGTTGGCGCTCGCCTTAAACGCGGACGATTACCACTGTCGTGGTGCGGCAACTCGCATTGTCTGCGACATGCGCCACAAGCTGCCGAACGCTTTGGAACTGATCAAAGCGAAAATCAGTGACGATCATGCTCGAGTGCGTCTGGAAGCTGTACGAGCCTGCAGTTTCTTTGGCGAAGAAGCCATCGAAGTGGCTCTGGATGTTCTCGAACACGATGTCGACGAATACCTGCAGTACACGCTGGACGAAACCATGCGTCATCTGGAAAGTCTGTAGTCGTTCCCCGACGATAGCGACGAATTGAAACCTGAAGCCCGGCGTTGCCATGACGCCGGGCTTCGTCGTCGATCCTATCTCGTCTTAAAACAACCGAAAATCGATCAAGCTATGTTTCGCATCATTCCCGTCGCCCTGCTCTGCACTGCGAGCCTGCTGTTTGCTCAGGACACGGCTCATCACGATCACGGCGATGGCTTGCCGGTTGAACGGCCGAAAGTCTTTCTGGACAAGAGTCCGAAGATCGTGGCTTACCAATTGAAACGTCTCGACAACGCTCAGTTGCTGTTGGTCGAAACAGCAACGGACGATGCAAAGTATCTTCCCGTCTTTCACGCGATCCTGCTGCGTTCCGGACTGGCGGAAAAAAATCGAGACGAAGCTCTGGCGGGACTGGTCGCCATCAATAAATCGAACAGAGCCATCGAGTTGTTGTCTGCATTGAAGTCACTGGATGGCGCGGATAAAGAACAACAACGTGTCGGCCGGCAGTTGTCTGGAATTCTGCTGAATGAACCCCAGGATGTTCTGACTGCTCACGGCGACGAACTGAAACAGGCAATGACAAGCAGCGGAGTATTCCAGGCAACGGGCTTTGCCGGGTTGATCGTCGCTGGCCAGAGCGATGCTGCATGGCAACAGGCTCTGATCGATGAAGCGTCGCGCGGCGCATACCTTTCAGCTGTTTCGCTGGTTCCCGCAGGAGAACTCCGCGACGGTCTGCGGGCGAAAGTTGTTGTCAGTCTTGTGACGGCTCAACCTGATGCTGTGCGGACGGCGGCAATTCGGGCTCTCGCGAATATCGCTGCTGATCAGGCCGATACGTTCGAACGACTGTCTGGGTTCATTGCCGATGCGAAATTCCGGACGCCTGCTGTTCGCAGCTTGTTGAAAATCCCCGGCGAACATCGCACCGCAGCGATTTCAAAACAGATCGTTGACGTTCTGGTCAGACACGCAGAAGACACGCCAGCGGCTAAGCGAACGACCAACGAATTTCTGGATGCCATGCAGCTGGCCGACGAGTTGTTGCGCCAGTTGCCCGCGGCGGATGCGAAAAGTTATCGTCAGCGTCTGCAGGAAGTCACCGTGCGAGTCGTTCGGTTGCATACAGTCGAAGAAGAAATGCGATACGACAAGACGTTCTTTGCTGTCGAGGCGGGTCGGCCTGTGCAGGTTGTGCTGGAGAACGAAGACCTGATGCCGCACAACCTGGTGATCACAAAGACGGGTCAACTGCAGCAGGTTGCTATGGCTGGAGCGGAACTCGGGACGACTCCTGGGCTGGACGGAAAACTATACGTTCCGAACAGCCCTGATGTGTTGTTTGCGACCACCATGGTAAATTCCGGCCAGCGCGAATTACTGACGTTCACAGCTCCGACGGAACCCGGCGAATATCCTTATGTGTGCACATTTCCGCGGCACTGGATGAGAATGTACGGTGTAATGGTTGTTGTGTCGGACCTGGATGCCTGGCAGCGAAATCCGATTGAGCCCAAAGATCCACTGGGGAATACTCGATCGCTGGTCCAAAGCTGGAAGATGGCAGACTTCGACAGCGACAAGCTGGCCGATTCACTGAAAGGCCGTGGTTCATTCGGCGAGAAACTGTTTAAAGAAGCCACCTGCCTGGGCTGTCACAAGATGAAAGGACAAGGCGGAGCCGTCGGTCCCGAACTTGCCGACGTGATGAAACGCTGGAAAGGCGATCGCTTTGGAATCCTCCGCGAGATCCTCGAACCAAGCTACAAGATCGACCCAAAATACGCGATGAAGACGGTGCTCGATGTCGACGGCAAGACAACATCCGGCATCGTGACGGCCGAAGACAAAGATTCGATTTCTATTCTGGTGAACCCCGAAGTGCCTGAGCCGAAAGTCATTCAAAAGGAAGACATCGACGAGATCATTCAGTCGACCGTCTCAATGATGCCCAAGGCGCTGCTGGACAAGTTTACGCGGGAAGAAATTCTGGAGATCCTGAGTTACATTACGGCCGATACGCCGTAGAGACAGCCCAATCAATCTCATCGCATGGTTTGCGGTGATGAAGTGCCGGGTGCCTGGGGCGAATTTGTGAGCGGCTATGTTCCCGACATTGCTTCGCTCACGTTTTTCGAATGC
>CALFOL010000666.1 GCA_937919915.1 uncultured Planctomycetaceae bacterium | reverse complement strand
TCACCAGTCTCGGTGGAACTCGCCAGCACATCGCGTGGGCTGTACTGGAACGGATTTTCGCATTCCGCGACGACTCGGCCATCCCACATATAGCGGTAGATATCGATTTCCAGAATGGGATGTGAGGGCAGCAGCACCAACCGAAATCCCAGCCCGAACCATAAGATCCATTTGCCAATGTCCGGGTGCGATTTTAGCCGAATCGCGATACGCAGGGCGACCAGATACAGCACGAACATAACCAGCATCAGGCACACAAACGTACGAATCGGCCTGAAACTGTGATTGCTCCCCCACGCAAATTCGTTGGACAGTATTGCTGTCGCCACGCACAGCACCCACAGCACTGTGCCGATCACGATCAATTGTCGAAACGTCTGCCTTTCCGCGGTGGATGGCAGGCGACTACTTTGCATCGTTTGAGTTCACTGTTCCGCGGTCGAAGAAACCGTAGCGAGCGATCAGATACAGAATCTTGTATCCGGCTTTGAATGTGCCAGAGATCGTGCCGCTGATTTTACTGACACCAATCCGTTTACGATAAGATACCGGCACCTCGGTGATTCTTAGCTTTTGGCGGACTGCCTTGATCTGCATTTCGACCGTCCAGCCAAAGTCTTGATCCACCATATTCAGGCGTTTCAACGCGTCGGTTCGAATAGCGCGAAATGGTCCCAGGTCAGTGTATGTTGCACCAAAGAAGAGTTTCATCAGCCAGCACGCCAGCTTGTTTCCGTAGAAACTCTGAGGCGGCATGGCGCCTTTTTGAAGGTTGCCAGTCAGCCGTGATCCGACTACGAAATCTGCCTGGTCACGTTGAATCGGAGCGATTAACAACGGCAATTCTTCCGGATGATCACTGAAGTCTCCATCGATGAAGACGACGATGGTGACCTGCAGTTTCTCCGTATCCGTCAGTCGATCCAATTCCGACAAAGCTCTCAGGCAGGCAGCACCGTACCGCATCCGGCGACTATCGACTACCCGACCCTTCTCAGTATGCAGGATTCTCAACGGGACCTTGTTGGAGGCCAGGTGTATAGCTTTGTGGACCACAATTGCAGCCGGGTTGATATGTGCTGGCACATCCCGCCAGGGCACTCATAATAACAAGACAGACGACTGCTACGGCATTCCGAAATTTTATGAGACGTTCTTCCGTGAATTCAACGACCGCGGCCAGCGACCTTGCCGACGGTCTTGAGTATCTCAGAATAAGCGCAGAGGGTTTGTGTGGCGGCATAGGAACGTTTGCATTTAGCAGCCATTCGATGCCTCTTCTGGCCGATCAGTCAGCGACCACCAGACACGTACTCAATCGGCGAAGTCGATATCGATTGGGATGACGTCGACGTCTTTTTCCAGGAGCAGTTTCTGCAACCGGTCTTTGACCTTGTCGAACCCTCGTTTTGCCAGTTGACCGCCGATTTCAGCAACGCGAGCCCGCACGATGCGTATTGCGAGCATGTCGTCAAGTGTGCCTGATTTTCCGTCGTTGCCATGAGATCGAACAACGAGCATGGAACCAAGCAGAGTCTTATCAACGAACAGCTCCAGTGGCTGATTCCACGCGTCTCGCTCCTGCAATCTTCCTTTTTCCGGGTCGTTTGCTGCTTTGTCTTTCAGCTGAGCCGCAAGCTTATCTGCGATCTGTGCGATCTGCTTGCGCGTTGTTTCGACACGTTGTTTGCGTGTCTGCTCTGCCAGATAGAATCCTATGGCTGTCGCGGCGACAACAATTAGAACGATGCCGGCGATGATCGCGCTTCCCGCGGCCTGCGACGGGGCGACGCGAGCCGTTTCAACGACCGTTGTGCTGTTCTCGACGCTGGCAGACGCTGACTGACGTTCCTGCTGCTGCCGCAACCGGCGACTGTTGCGTCGTTCTGATGCCGCCTCCTTTCCCTGTGTCACCGCGACGAAGGCGAATTCGATCAGTGTGAATACTGCCGTCAGAACAATTTCCAGCACAGCCACCACGGCGCTCACTGCCCCCATGACGATGGCAGCGATTAGTTCTGCGATAGCTTCCACAGTGGCCTTTCATCCTTTCGAAATGCTGGTTGTGGTGCGCCAGGATTCAGCTACAACATTTCTCGCGGCACGACCCCACCTGGCACCAGATGGACTGGACGGTCTGACAGGTCGGTGATCGTATCATCCACACGCAGGCCTAGACTGTGGTAGACGATCGCACAGAAATCTTCGACACCAATCTTTCGCGATGTCGGCGTTGAGGCTGTGTCATCCGTACTGCCAATGACCTGACCATGACGATACCCACCACCGGCAAACAGAATACTCTGAGTACCCGGCCAGTGGTCTCGACCGGCGTTGCCGTTTATTTTCGGGGTGCGGCCAAATTCTCCTGCCGTGACAACCAGGACGTCCTCCAGCATGCCCCGTTCGTGAAGATCCTGAATCAGCACGCCGACCGCTTTGTCGTGCCGTGGCAGCTTGTTGTCCAGGGCGCCCTTGATGTTTCCGTGGTCATCCCAATAGCCGGTGTTCAGTGAAACGAATCGCACGCCGGCTTCCACCAGGCGTCGCGCCAGCAGCGCTTGTTCGCCCCAGCCTGTGCCGTAACGCAGGCGAGTCGCTTCGTCTTCCTTGTCCAGGTGAAATGCGTCGCGGGCCTTACCGGATAAAAGGATCTCGATCGCCTGTTGATCGATGTCGTCCATGCTCGTGAATTGCCCCCGCTGATCCACGTCACGCTTCAGCTGATCGAACTGCTTCTGCAGCGCCGATCGGTTCATGACGCGATCCGTCGTCAGGCCGTCGACCAGCGAAAAGCTCTTCGCGTCGGCGGTGGGCAGCCGCCCCGCTTCGTTTCCGTAACTGTCTTCGCCTATCCGCATCGGATTATGCGCCACGCCCATCCACGCACCACCGTGATAGCCGAAGCCTCCATCGTTAATATTGATTGTTGCCGGCACACCCGTTCGTCGTGGCCCCAGCAGATGCGAGGCCACTGCGCCCATCGATGGTTGCCGCGGTGCGCGGTCTGAGCCAGTGGCTCCGGTTCGTCCGGTCAGCATCCAGTGAGCGGCCGCCCAATGGTCACCGTTGCCATGCGAAAAGCTGCGAATCACGGTTGCCTTGTCCATGATCTTCGCGTGCTCCGGCATCAGGTTGCACACGTCGAGTCCCGGCAGGCTGCTGTTGATCGGCGAATATGGTCCGCGGTATTCCGATGGCGCCAACGGTTTCATGTCGAATGTATCCAGCTGCGATGGGCCACCATGTTGCCAGATCATGATGACTGATCGCGGTGACTTTCGAGGATACGTTGTGGCCGCCTGTGCTGTTTCGGATTGCAGCAGGTTGGACAACGACAGGCCGAAGATGCTCAACGAACCGATTTCCAGGCAGCGCCGACGGCTGATTCTGTCGCACATGCGCTGACCGGTTGGACTTTGAATTGTCAACATACGTTTAACTGACCTCTCGCAATGGTTCACCATTATCCAGCAGGTACTGAGGGCGGCCCTGTGGATCATCGATCGTCACTTGCCGGGCATCGAGTCCCAGGTTTCGATACAGGGTGGCGAAGATGTCTTGGTAGTGGACTGGCCGTGAAACTGGTGCTCCGGCGGTCCGGTCCGTCTCCCCGATGACCTGGCCAGTCTTCATGCCACCACCAGCCAGCAGGGCAGGGCCGACTCGCGGCCAATGGTCTCTGCCGCCATTCTTATCGTTAATTCGCGGCGTGCGTCCGAATTCTCCCCAAACGACAATCGATACGTCGTCCAGCAGCCCGCGTTCACCCAGGTCCGCAACCAGCGTTGCCAGGCCGTAGTCGACAATCGGTATCAGATGTTTCATACGTTCGAAGTTGGACGAATGCGTGTCGAAGTCGCTGATCGAAACGCTCACACAACGCACGCCCGCTTCGACCAGTCGTCGGGCCAACAGGAATTTGCGGATGCTGTCCGGGCCCTCACTGGTTGTTGACTGAGCTCCCTGTGTCGGCGCTGGTGCGGTGTACCGTGCCAGCACGGCGGGATCTTCGCGCGTCAGGTCCATCGCGTTTGCAAATTCGCCCGATGTCAGAATGCCGACCGCCTGCTGCTGGAAGCGGTCCATTGCATTCATCATGCCGGAAGCATCAACGCGACGTTTGATACCGTCGAGACCCGCCAGCAGCGACTGCCGATCATCCAGCCGATCGCGCGATAACGATTCGTTCAGCGTCAGGCTCACAGTCTGGTCTTTGCCCAAACGCTTGAGTTCACCCTTCATGCCCGCTTCGAGTTCGCGCTGGAACATCTGTGACAGGTCCGGGCGAAATGCCTGGAACGCTGGCCCCAGAAAACCTGGCCGCGCGGAATTACGAACCAGCGGACGGCCCTGCATCAGGTCGACGAAAGCCGGTGTGGCATCTGTCGGTGAGCCGAGCAGTTTCGAGACCACTGATCCCATGGCCGGTCGACCACCCAGCGCGGCCATGTCCTTTGCGGGGAAACCCGACTGACATTGGAACGCATCATGCCTGCCATCAGAACCGACGAGCGTCCGGATGAATACGAACTTCTCAGCCGCTTCAGCCACATGAGGCATGAGTTCGCTGATCTGCAATCCCGGAATCGCGGTCGAGATCGGTGCGAAGTCGCCTCGTATTTCTCGCGGAGCGTTTGGTTTTGGGTCGATGGTGTCCAGCTGTGGCGGCCCGCCATCGAGGTGAATGTTGATCACCGCTTTTCGGGAAGCGTGAATTCCTTCGGCAGCTTCGGCCCGCAACAGATCAACCATGTTCCATCCACCGAATCCGAACGCACCTGCCACCAGGAACGATCGTCGTGACGTGCCATTGCAGTTTCGAAAGGTTTGCCCGGTGACTGTCAGCATCGCTGGTCGCCTCGGTAGATGATGTGGTGGGAAGAGGAGGGGAGGGAGTGTCGGCGTTCGACATTGTACTATTTTGATCGGCAACAGGTGTGTTGGCCAACAACTCATTGCCGATCTGGCAGAATTTGCCGAACTCTGTGGTGGGCGGGGTAAGGAAATGCTAACAACAGCGTTTTGTTGACACGGAATTACACCACCTTTGAGCTCGAACGTCTAGACTTGCTGTCCCTCCTGGCATTTCTGCCACCAGATCTTCCCGCCACCATCACCGAATTCCTTAGGTTTTCAGGCTCGCACTTCAGATCGAGTCTCATGATCTTCCTCCATGCGAATTCTCCTTAACTCTTCCGTCGTTTCCATCGGCCTGCTGTTGCTGATTGGTTGCGGCACAACTCAACTACGTACCGGGACAGAGCAATTGTTGTTGTCTGATGCGGTGGATCGCACTGTTGATCAACTGGACTTCGCCGTCCTCTCGGGTCGCAGAGTTTTCCTCGACACCACGTATATCAATCCGGTGAAGGGGACGATGTTTGTCAACGCCGATTACATTATCAGTGCGTTGCGGCATAAGTTGACGGTGTCGGGCTGTCTGCTGCAGGACACAATGGCTGCTGCCGACTACGTTCTGGAAGGCCGCATCGGTGCGCTCGGAACGGACTCGCTGGAAGTAACCTATGGTCTACCAGCCAGCAACGCGTTGAGTACTGCTGCGAATGTTGTGACCGGTGTTCCGGCGTTGCCATCGATCCCTGAGATCAGCGTTGGGAAACGCAACACGGCTCTGTCGACTTCGAAGATCGTGATGTTTGCGTACCATCGTGAATCCGGCACCCCCGTTTGGCAGTCCGGCACAGCCATCGCGAAGAGCGATGCAAAAGACACCTGGGTGATGGGAGCCGGCCCTTTCCAACGCGGGACGATCTACGAGGTCGCAAGCTTTGCCGGGCTGGACATCAAATCGCCGAAATTCCTGAAGTCGGCGTCTCGCAAAAACGAACGCAAGCAGCTAACGGTTGCTGACGCTCATCAGTTCGTGCACCCCGCGGTTTTGGAGCAGAAGCTTGCCGACGCGAAAACCGTGGCAGAGCAGGCCGTCCAGCCAGCTTCGCACGAAGAAGAAAAGAAGCCCGAGTAATTCACGCCATCACGGAACTCGGCGAGCCGAGGGTGTCAGCCCTCGCTTAACTGCGATCACCGGGCAGCAACAATCAGGCACTAACGTACCCGGCCCGCCGTCGTTGCTACTTCCCAGCCGCCCACTTCAACCCGTTGATCACAGCATCCAGGAACACCTTGTCTTCAAACGTTTCATTCGCATGACCATAAGTCGTGCCGAAGACTCGCGCCTTGCCATAAGTATTCGTCCAAATCACCGGATGCAGGTCACCCGTCTTTTCGCTGACTGATGTTGCGAGGACTTCCATGTTCGGCCACGCCTTTTCGATAATGTACAGCTCATCGCTCGGAGTCGTCCACTCCTTCGGAAAGTCCTTCATCACCGGATGATCGGCTTTGACGTTTTTTACCAGGTAGTTGCTTTTGTGGTCGTGGCGGCGACTGGTTACGCCCAGCATCTCACGCCAGTCGTCGATCTTTGCATCGCGATACGTATGCATGGCACAGTGAATCACGACCGCATTCGCACCGTCTTTGTGAGCCTTCGCGATGCCGCGGATGTATTCTTCGTTGGTCGTCTTCGCGAAACACTCGTTGTGAATCACAACGTCATAGCCTTTGGCCCAGTTGGGATCTTTGTACAGTTCGATCTGTGCATCGGTGCCGTTGCCGCCCTGATCGATGATCGTCCAGTCGATGTTGACGTTGCGATCCTTCGCCGCTTTTTGCAGAGAATAAGTCTGAAACGGATAGTCGTGGCAGCATCCACCGGTGATCAGCAGAACTTTAAACCGACCATTGACTTCGTCGGCCATCACGCCTGAGAAACCGATCGTCAGAAGAAGACAAACTGCAGCGAAGACGTTTTTGAACATGTGGAAAGACTTCCGGGAAGAGAATTGAAGTTTCTGCGGGACAAGCAGGATATCCGGGCTACCTCAGAATCGCCACCTTCTCGATGATGTCACCGCTGCCGATTTTCGTTGGTGTCTTGCCGTTCTTCAGATGAAACACACTGCGTCCATCGGAGTACACGATATCGCCCGCAGCACTTCGATCGAACGTCAGCACGTTTTCGGCGATGACGGTTTCGATACCATCCTTCGGCTTGGAAATCAGCGCCCACTCTTTCGGCACCAGCGGACGCTCGTCGTCCTTGCCGGCGCCTTTGGCCATCGCCTGCTGAGTGTCAACGGCCTGGCCGTACAGTATCAGCAACGGTTGTTTCTTATCTGGTCGGCGATCATCCGGGCCGCCGGATGTTGCCAACGACTTGCCGGAAGATGCCATCGAGATGAAATTCAAAGTGTGAAAGGCGGCTCGAGCCAGACGGAACGGAAACAGGAAGACATCCTGAGTCACCTCCCACAAAGTTGGCGGCTTGTAGTGACTGGACTTGTATGGTCGACGAATGTACAGCACCGAATCGTTGTCCGCCATGCGAGGCTGCAAGAGGTCTTCGTTGTCTTCTTCGAACAGTTTCGTGATCTCCTGCTTTTCAATGTCCAGCAGTTCGATGCGGGTTACCGTCTTTCCCAAAGTTCGACCATCGTCATCTCGAGCAATCGCGGACGACTGAAACACGAGCCGCTTAGAACCATCCGGCAACCACGACGGAGCTTCGTCGATCGTATCGGACAGTGTGATCAGTTTTCCATAAAGCCCATCATGCCGATTGATGGACAAGCCCATCGTGCCGTCGTCTCGCCGCACTGAAACGGCGAGTTCACCGTCGACAGGATGGCGTGAGATGTCGCGGACCGAAAAACTCTGGCTGTGCATCAGCCGAGTTTCTTCGTCCAGTTCCATGTTATACTTAAACAGTCCGCCAACCGGCCCCATGTCCAGCACGTAATAGATCTCGTCTGGCGAATCGCCTTTCGCTACCGTCACAAACTTGATTTTGCGACGCTTGTTCCCTTCGCCCCATGGCGCCCTGCCGGGAGGTGCCATGCCCATTTCGCCCCAGACTCCGCTGCGATCTTTCCAGGCATTGTTGTTGGAGTGCTTGAGCTCCCGTTCCAGCGAATTGCGGGCGAAGGCACTTTCAATTTCATCCACCGAGCCGTCGCCACGTTTGACAAACAAACGTCCGCGCGCGATCCACGCAACACTCAGCGGGCTTGATGACGAATCTGGCATTAAACTGGGGGAGACCGTGGGAAAGGGCGAAAATGGAATCGACGACTGCATGAAGCATATCGGTGCCGAGACGTAGCTTCAATCAATCGACAAGCGGATCTACACTCATCTGATCACTCCGGACGGCTCTCGCCTTCGAACAGTTGCTGGCGCTGGAGGGTTTGACGCTGAGGCTCCGTTGTCGTCTGATGCGTTCTGAAAGCGACGGCCGTACGCCACGCGAATGTTTATAGTCCATGTCTTGCTGTGAAGTTCGGAATTTGTTCGTGAGATCCGCGGGCTCTCTGCAGAATACCAGTTACTTGAAGCGTCTGAGACAGTTTCTTATGTGAACGCGGAGTCAATATCTTGCCACCTGTCGACGAACTTCTGGAACGAGTGCGACAGGGGGCCCCGGCAGCGGTGGATGATTTGTTCGCTGAGCACCGTGGTCGACTGAAAAAGATGGTGTCGCTCAGAATCGACCCACGTGTGAGTGCCAGAATCGATCCGTCAGACGTTGTGCAGGAATCGATGGCCGAAGCGGCGAGTCGGCTGGATCAGTACCTCATTGATGAACCCATTCCGTTTTATCCCTGGTTGAGACAAATCGCGTGGGAGAAGTTGATTCAGCTGCACCGCCGGCATCTCGGCAGTCAGAAACGCAGTACGGCTCGCGAAGTGACGTTGCCGGTCAGATTGACAGACGAATCCGTGGCCTCGCTGTCTCGTATTGCTGTCGTGGAACAGGATTCGCCAAGCGAACAGGTTGTGCGAGAAGAATTGTGTCGCCGAACTACGGAAGCACTGGAACGCCTGCAGCCTTCGTGGAAGGAGTTGCTGGTGATGAGATACCTGGAATAAATGTCCGTCGCGGACATCGCCGCAACACTAAACATCAGCGCGGGGGCTGTATCGATGCGACATCTGCGAGCAGTCGAAGCGTTGCGGAGTGAATTGAATGAAAGTGATTCGTTTAACCCGTAGACGCAGGCGAGGCTGCGGCGGTTAGAGGCCCGGTTTTTACATAGTCGAGTTGACCGTCCTGTCTACTCCCACCGCACCCATCGAAAAGACACTGCAGGATCGTTCGAAAAGCCGGGCTTCATAAATGACAGACCACCGTCAATAACCTGAAAATGCAACCGACGCAGACGAACGTCTCGCCGCGATTCTGGATGACGTCACATCGCGAGCGGCCGCTGGTGAACCCGTGGACATGCAACAGTGCATCGACGCCCACCCCGAGTTCGCGGATCGACTGCGGAATCTGCTGCCCACGATTGAAGTGCTGGTTGATCTCGATCGCTCTGAGAGCGTTTCACAGCATCCGGTGTGATCTGCTGATGTGCCCAGGCAACTCGGCGATTATCGACTGATTCAGGAAATCGGCCGCGGCGGTATGGGCATCGTATACGAAGCGGAACAGCTTTCCTTGCAGCGCCGCGTCGCCTTGAAAGTTCTGCCGTTCGCATCAGTGCTGGATGAACGGCAGCTGCAACGGTTTCGCAACGAAGCACGAGCTGTCGCGGGGCTGCATCATCCGAACATCGTTCCCGTGTATTCTGTTGGCTGTGAACGCGGCGTGCATTATTACGCAATGCAGCAGGTACATGGGCAACCGTTGTCCCAGTTGATCGCCGCCATATCATTTCGATCGAATTCCAAACGTAGCGAAACTCGTCAAGAGTTTCGGTACACTGATGACGGTGCGAACCAGGGTGCCGAAAGTCTTGACGACTTTCGCTACCATCAGGAAACCGAACGCAACGCTGCCGATACGCTCTTCGACACATCATCCCGCGACTGGTTTCGCCGTGTTGCCACCATCGGAAAGCAAGTCGCAGACGCGCTGGACTACGCTCACGGTGT
>CALFOL010000665.1 GCA_937919915.1 uncultured Planctomycetaceae bacterium | reverse complement strand
GTGCAGCGGGATTTCCAAACAAGCAGCAGAACTGCTGTACCGACAACACTGCAGTCCCGAACTGGCTAAGCCCGTGCAGTTGTTCGGGGGTTACGATGGCTGCCAACTGCACCGAGTCATGTTCTGCTACATCGGCAATTTGACTCAGCTCATCGATCAGATCTCCCAGCCGACGATCCACCAACTGACCATCCAGCCACGCGGGCCAGTCCACCGTTTTCTCTGGAATTGTGGTCAACGTCAATGTCATGCGTGTTGGCTTTTCTGTTTACCCTCAAGACACTCAGACAGCAGTGTTTTTCCGCGGGAGACTCGAGAATCCACTGTCGGGCGTCTGACCTCCAGTTCGCGTGCGAGTTCTTCCGGAGTCACATTGTTCAGTTTTGTTTTGACAACGGCTTCAACAAACGGACCACCCACAGATTGAATGCAGTCTCTGAGCGCTTTGAGTTCTTCTTCACGTCGCGAAATGTCGCTGGACTGGTCGTTTGCGGTGATCTCCAGATCGTCGGTGGATTTGACGTCCTCTCGACTGACTCTTCGAATGGCGTCCACAAGCGTCGTGCGAGCGATCGTGAACATCCACGCGTGGGAATTACCACCATCAAATTGATGAGCGTTGCGAATGATCTTCAGCCACACGTCCGACGCAAGGTCCTCGGCGCTCAGTCGTCCCTGTGTGCGCGCACTCAGAAACGCCAATAGCTGCGGGCTGTGCCGATCGTAAAGCGATCGAAACGACATGACATTGACAACCGCTCCGTCATGGATAACAGTCGTTAGATCAACTCGTGAAACTCTGCCCGTCCGATTCATACAGGCAGGATACTTATCTATTCTGCCTGACTCAACGCACAAGGAATCGATTCGGAACGATACAATGATCAGCTAAGCGGTCGGTTCCACAGATCACAGTTCATTGGCAGAGCGAAGTGGGCGATAATCGGCAGCGATTCCGCCGGATGCGCCTTTGCGAAGAATTCGAGACATGATGGTGCTTCCCACATAAGTGAATACGGAGCAAATGAGACGGTTCCTGTTTTTGGCCGTCTGGCACTCAGGGAAACGCAGGCGGAAGGCTGATCTTCCTGGGTTTAACTCGTGTTTGCCAGATTTTCGCCTGAAAGCGAATACAACGCATTACGCTGACTTGTGGCCGCGAAATACGCTGTGAGGGACTGGATCACAGCGAAACCAGGGTTTTCAGACCTGTGCGATAATGGCCTGGACGGCTATCGAGAATCGGCTCAGTTCCTCATACTCAACGTTCGTTTTGCCACCGATGACTAACTGAGCGAGCAGATTTTCCGGCAGCCGATCGCGTTCGGCGCGTGTGAGCTGGAGGTCGCAACACAGGGCCAGATTTGCCAGTAACGCGGCGGGAATTATCTGGCGTTCATTGTCTGTCAACTGTAGGTGTCCGCCGATCGCCAGCTGCGCCAGCAAGGTCGGCGTCAGGAACGAGCGCTCTTCTTCTGAAAGGACCTGGCCTTCGATGACTCTCATCGCAACAAGATTAGGATCTGGCATGTTGTTCTCTCAAATTTCTGATTGCGACGTCTAATCGGCGAACGTGAGTGCATGGATCGTTGAAAGGCTCCGGCGATTAACAGCCGCATCATGACGGGCCCCCGCGATCTGTCCATAGTCAGAGCCAAACGATTCGTCGAAGAAACCAATACCAGGAACGTATGCATCCTGATCAAGGATTAAAATTTGATGAGCGTCCTCGAGGGTTCCAAATGAGTGCGGAACGTCATCGTCGTAACGAGCGGTTCATCAGTCATTAATGCAAAACTTCCGCTGTGTTCGGTCGTTCAGGTGATGTTTCGCAAATAGTCAATCACATGGCTCCAGCCGAGGATTCCGGCAACGTCTAATGCTG
>CALFOL010000664.1 GCA_937919915.1 uncultured Planctomycetaceae bacterium | reverse complement strand
GTCAGCCGAAGCGACGCCAGGCAATGTGATTCCATAACGAGCGCGCCAGGGTTGCCCGGTGGTTGTGATGGTCACGGTCCTACCATCAGTCGAGACACGTGCATCACGGACGGTCAACAGACGACGAGTCGCCGCCTTTTCCTGCTTGACCACGTCGTAGCCCGGGAAGATCCATTCGTAGCGATCGCCTTCCCACACAAGCTCGCCCACTTCAATTGCAGGCGTCTGCAGCAGCTTCGGATTGATCGGACGATCGAATGCCACTTTCATTTCCAGCGGACTCACCGACCACGCCGCAACCGGTTGCGGCGACGTTTCATCGAACGTGATCTTGTACAGGTGCCCATTGGATCCGGGCCCCGAACCCCAGTCCGGTAGGCCGCCGTGGCACGTCACCAGCAGGTCGCCTGTCGGAGAAATTACCACGTCCGTCGGCAGAGATTCAAACGCCGCGAACTGAATCTGTTTCCCGACGTATCCGGCCCGGGTCTTTGCCAGCGGAACTCGCCACAGCTTGCCCCGCGAAAAGCCCGTGACGACAGCATTGCCGTCCCAGTGATCGGGGCCGAACGGCTTGCGATGAGACCGCAGCTCATTGAAGCGGAACCCACACGTCGACTGATGCTGAGGCGAAAACCCGACGACTTCCGGTTCATCGACGACATTTGGCAGGTAAGTGGGATGGCGAAATGGAAATCCATAGTGGCGTCCCGGGATGATCTGCAGCAACTCATCGCGAGGATTGCCACCCGGGAACCAAGTGTCTCCTTCCTGATCGGTCGCAAACAGGTCGCCGTGTTTGTTGAAGTCCAGACCGATGACAAACCGCAATCCCGTGGCCGTGATTTCCCGCCGCGTATGATCGGGAGAAACTTTCAGAATCGTTCCTCGCTCACTCGCGATGTCGTATTTCGATTGACCTTTGCTGTCCAGCAGCCACGCCTTGTTGTACGACATGCAGCCCAAACTGAAGTACAGATTTCCATCTTTGTCGATGGCAATTCCGGCGGCGTCGTTGCGAGTCGGGCTGTTGTGAGTCTCATCGATCCATCCAGACGTAATCGTTTCGCTTTTATCAGCGAAACCATCACCGTCGGTGTCTTTCAGTAATGCGATCCTGCCCCGAGCCGCAACATAGACGCCGTCGTCGGTCGCCAGCATCCCAACCGGTGTGAGCAAGTCGCCGGCCTTCGACCCAAAGATTTCCGCCTTGTCCTCGATGCCATCGCCGTCTGTGTCCGTCAGCACATGCACGTGGCCATCGTACCCGGCGGCATACAAGCGACCATCGGGACCGTAGTCAACGCTGTCGATGTTTGTCAGATTGACTGGCAGGCGCTGGATGGTGATACCGGGAACCAGTCCGCGCACCTGCGGTCCGTCCGCAGCCTCAACTCGAAACTCCGGCAGAAACAACATCACTGTGAAGAGGAGGGTGATCCAGCGATGTTGCGCATCGTAACGTCGTGTCATGTTTATCTTTTCAGGTCGCATGTCTGCGTTTGTCTGAAGCCGGTCAAAGTAAAACGAATCCCACCGAGGCTAACATTCGATGCGAAATCCACGTGGTCAAACCAGAATCTCTTTTACAACACGTCCATGCACATCCGTCAAACGAAAATCGCGACCGGCGTGGCGGTAGGTCAGTTTTGTGTGGTCGATTCCCATCTGGTGCAGAATGGTGGCGTGCAGGTCGTGGACGTCAACTTTGTCGCGAGCAATCGCCTTACCGATGTCATCCGTTTCACCATGAACAATTCCGCCCTTGATTCCCGCTCCGGCAAGCCATACGGAAAAACAATCGCCGTGATGACCGCGACCGTTCTTGCCTTCCTTGGTTGGCGTGCGGCCGAATTCCGTCGCCCACACAATCAGCGTTTCGTCCAGCATGGATCGTTGTTTCAGATCTTTGATGAGTGCTGCGATCGGCTGATCGACGGCTTTGGCCAGCGGTTCGTGTTCTTTCATTTCACCGTGCGAATCCCAGTTCGGTCGCGAACCGGTATCAATCAGTTCAATAAACCGCACGCCGCGTTCGGCCAGTCGTCGAGCCACCAGGCACTGCCATCCGAAGCCCGTGTTGTCGCCTCGTTTGATCGCATAAGCTTCCAGCGTCTTATCGTCTTCGGTATGCACGTCGAAGGCCTCCGGTCCTGCCGTCTGCATCTGAAACGCTGTTTCGAACGACTTAATTCGCGCGGCCAACTGGCTGTCTTCCTGTCGCTGCTTCAGGTGACCGCGGTTGAATACGTCCGTCAGACCAAGCTCCAGTTCCTGAATCTCCCGCTGCTTAGTCCGCGCGCCAAGGTTTTCGATCGGTTGCGGGCCGGGGATGACTCGCGTGCCCTGATGATATGCCGGCAGAGAATCGCTGGCGTACACCTGAGTTCCACCGTACGGCAGATGTGGAGCAATCACGATAAACGATGGCAGATTCTGATTAAACGTGCCCAAGCCGTAACTCAGCCACGATCCCATGCTCGGCCTGGCAAATGTCGGCGACCCGGTGTGCATCCCGACCGCAGCTTCCGTGTGGTCGAAGTGCGCCGACTTCATCGAACGAATCACGCAGATATCGTCCATCTGTTCCCGCAAATGAGGAAACAGATCACTGACCTCCGTGCCGCAGCGTTTGTTGGGACTGTAGGGAAAGATACTGCCCATCAGCTTGTCTTTCCCGCTGCC
>CALFOL010000663.1 GCA_937919915.1 uncultured Planctomycetaceae bacterium | reverse complement strand
AATATCATGGTTCGGTTTGTGCAGTATTTTCTGTTTAGGAAATCCTCACACCCTGACCGCATTAATGGAAAGGCATTGTAGAGACGCTGGTCGACTGCGTTTCCAACATGTACGCAGTCTGCCCGACTTGACATCTCTTCCCCAGAGTCTCGTGCGATTTGCAAATTTCTGCGAGACCAGATTCTGCACCATGACTTGCCAGACTTATCCAACTGGGGTCTTGGCAGCGCTGGAACACGTTTCTTCCTGGCGGGGCCGCAAGTGTGATACACAGCTGGCGGAAAATTCTTCGTCGGAGAATTCGCTCGGTTGAAAGTGTATATACAGTAAGTGGTTATGGAGTTATCGTCGACGTTTGGCACGGCCGCTCTTGCTGAGTTGGTCGCATGCAAAGGTGAAATATCGAGATGGCGTGGCCAGATCGAATCGAACGGCGTTGTGAGACTAGAATGAATCGGTGGTTTGGGTTGGTGATTAGAGCAGTCTGTACTGACGAGTGGCGTCTAATTCACTTTCGGCAACATTTGCCACTTTGATGGTGTCGGCCCAAAGCATCCGGCGTTTTCTGCCGAATGCCGGTTTTCCCTTTCCGAGATTGCCGATATTTGCTAAACCATCGTTTCGGATGCCCAACAGGGAGGTGGTGCGATGAATTTCATTCTGGGCCTGGTATTTTTTCTAAGCATAATGTTTCTCGCCATGATCTTTGGCGAGAGGTTGAGTCTGTTTGGATTTGCCGATGGTCGCTGGTTAACTGCTCCATTTGACATGCTTGCCCGTTTGTGGGACATGATCTGCGAAGCGACGGATCGAATCTGGTGTTTCGTTTTTGATCATTTCTGGTGGGTTACGGCGACGGTTTCGGGCAGCATCGGAGTACTGCTTGTCGCGCTGATCATGGTCAGCGGCTTGTCCACCGAGGCGGCTGCAGTGCGGGTGGAAGAACAGACTGTCATGCCGGTGGGCAGTGTGCTCGACCACACCTCAGTGATCGACTCCGATAATGTCCAGATGATCAACGCCATCGCCACGCGCGATGACGTGTCTCAGTTGATGTATCAGGTGCCGAGCGCTGTTCGAGGCGAGCAACACTTCCCTGCGCGTCTCCCGTTGGCGTGGGAGACTCAGCCACCTCCTGAGAAATACGTTCCGCGTGTGCCCAGCATCCAGGAACCACTTTATTCTCGCAGCCGCCTGGAATTGAAGTTTGATCGTGATGAGGAACGTGTGGAGTTGATTGGCAGTCCGGATCGGCTTGTTGAGCGGGCACTTGCACAGCTCCGCAACGATATCTCCTGGCGTCGGTCTGGTCTCAACGGCTTATCCGGTCGATCTGCAGGATCCCGCCCACCAATGACAGAAGATCCCGAGTTCGCCGTTGGCGACCTGACTTCGCGGGTGCATGTCATTCCTGGTGATGCGGTATCTTCCAGCAATCTGAAGGTAGAAAAAGTCGCCCCAAAAAATCCGGGCCGCGGCGATTTCGAAATTCTGATCCGTCTGACCAATCTTAGTCGCGATCGTGTGAGCGGGATTGTCGTGCGTGAGCAATTGCCGTTTGCCTGGGTGCCAAAACAGATGCAGCCGCGCGGCGTGTTTCGGGGGACGACAGTGACGTGGCTGGTGAACGACCTGGCGCCGTTTCAGGATGAGGTATTGACGCTGCAGGTCGAATCGACCGAATCCGGTCGCTTTGAATCGGTAACGGAAGTGTCCGCTACCGCCGCCGTGACAAAAGATGTCAGCATTGTTCGTCAAGCTCGTCCGTTGCCTCCGGTGACAACGCCGATCGAGCCGTTGTCCTCTCGCGGACGCGAGCCACTCCGATTTCTCGATCCGGTGCGCGAACCAGCGCGATCTCCAGTGAAGCTGCCAGATGTACGTCTGATCCTGGAATCGGAGCCTAAGACAGTCAACGTGGGCGAATCCGTGCGTGTCAATTTTCGAATTGAGAACGTCGGAACCGTTCCTGCGGTCGGAATGACGATCCTCGTGAATTTGACACAAGGTCTGGATCATGAAGATCTGAGGGATGGCGATTTGAATCGTGAGGTTGACGCGAAAATTGCCCAATTGAATCCTGGTGAAAGTCGGCGAATTCCTCTGCTTGTGAAGCCCGTTTTTCGTGGGCGACATTTCGCAACCGCTGAGCTGAAGTTACAGAATCAGCAGCTTTCGATCACACCATTCGAGATTGTGGCACAGGAAGTCGCCAGTCGACCGTTTACTCCTGCTCCGACCCCGGAATTTCCATAGTCTGCTTTGCTCTGAAATTTCCGAGCAGAAATTCTCAGCAAAAGACGGTATTCCGATTCCGACCTGTTGGCCGAGCAAGATCGTGGAGATTCCAGAAGATCCCCGAATTTGCACAGAATTCGCGAAACCCAGCCGTCACCGAGTGGTTGATCCCCGCAGGCTGCCGCGGTGGTTCTTAGCGCTGGTTCGAATGGTTTGAGGCGTTGCCTCATCGGGATTTTAACAATGCGAATTCTGATGGTTTCTCTGGCCCTGTTCGCCAGCCAGTCCGCTCGGTCGGCAGATCTGACACCGCAGCAGACGGCTGCCCGCGTGGATCAGTTGATCCTTGCCAGCAGCGAACTTGAGGCATTCGGGACGATTGATGACGCTACGTTTCTGCGCCGTGCGTCGCTGGATCTGATCGGTCGCCCGCCAAGGGTTGCAGAGATCACACGTTTTGGGCTCAATCCGGCGGCTGACAAACGGCAGACAGTTGTCGACCAACTATTGTCATCACCCGACTACGCCGCCAACTGGAGTCGTTATTGGCGCGATGCGATCCTGCTTCGCGCGACCAACGTGCGATCGAATCTGGTTCAGCCTGCGTTTGAAAGCTGGATGGCAGATAGTCTTTCTGACAACCGACCGTGGGACGAGATCGTCACCGATCTTCTGACGGCGACAGGTCCCGTGAACAACGATGGCCGAACCGCTTTGATTTTCGCTCACGAAGGCCAGGCAGAAGAGATTGCCGCAGAAGCCTCGCGATTGTTTCTGGGAATCCAAATGCAGTGCGCCAATTGTCACGACCATCCCTGGGACACTTGGAAGCGTGATGACTTTCATGAATTCGCAGCCTTCTTTCCGCGCGTCAGTGTTCGTCGCGATCGTAATTCGGACAATATGTTCGACTATGAAATTACATCTGTGGACCTGGATCGAAGTAGCAGAGCGGGCGTCTCGCAGTTTCTTCTGACCCGAATCGATCGCAATCGTGACAACTACATCACCGAGGCTGAGTCGAAGAACACGCCGCTGGCGAGAATTTTCACCGGGCAGGCGAAGAGCTATATCGACAAAAACGCAGATGGCAAACTGTCGCTGGAAGAAATCCGCACGGCTCAGCCACCCGATGCGAATCGTCCCGGTCAGGGAGCAACCGAGCACTACATGCCGAACCTGACGGATCCCGGTTCCAAAGGCGATCTGATCCACCCGGCATTCTTCGTGGGTGATGTTTCAGTAGCAAAGAATCAGAAAGATGTCGCCCGTCGGAACCAGGCCGCTGATCTAATCACGTCGAAAGACAACCCATGGTTTGCCCGAGCCATTGTGAATCGAATGTGGTCAGAACTTACTGGCTCTGCGTTCTATATGCCGATTGATGATCTTGGTCCGGACCGCGCGGCAGAACATGCAGACGCGTTGAATGTGCTCTGTGAAGGCTTTGCTGCCAGTGGTCATGATCTGCAATGGCTGCTGAAGACCATCACCATGACGTCAGCGTATCAGCGACCGATCAACACGGAAGCCGAAGGTTTCGTTCGTCTTGAACCCGTTCGCCTGCGATCTGATCAATTGTACGACGCCTTGTGCCAAACATTGAACGTGACCGCGCTACCGCTGCAGTTTTCCGGTCGTCGGACACCTTATGCCCGCACACAGGACCAGGGACGTCAGCAGTTCGCTGCGACGTTCGGCTTTGATCCATCGACACCAAAGTCTGATCTGACCGGCAGTATTCCGGAAGCTCTGTTCTTGATGAATTCAACACTGCTGCACAACTTCATCAAAGCTGATTCGCCCAACAGCCCGATCGCCCGAATTTCGCGTCAGGTGCTTTCCGATCAAGACGTTGTCAGCGAACTGTATCTGCACACGCTCAGCCGCGAACCGGTTGCGACCGAGTTGGCGATTTGTATGGAGTTTCTTCGACAGGCTCCGACTCGCAGGGAAGGCCTGGAAGACATCCTGTGGTCGCTGTTGAATTCCAGCGAGTTCCAAAGTCGGAAATAGATTCAAGACAAAGACTGATGCGCGCTGGTCGGGGTTGAGTGGAATCGGACTGCCGTTTTTCTTGCAGGCTTCGGTTGGACGCCCCGCTCAACCCCAACCAGCACGCATCAAGTCTCCGTCGAATAAGTAAATATTGTATGTTGCAGCCGAAGTCGCCAGGACTTTCGGCAATTCGCTCTTCGAAAGTCAATTATTATGAATAGTCATCTTGTCGAAGACGTTCGAATCTCCCAGCGAGGTTTTTCACGCCGCAGGTTTCTGCAGTCGACAGTGGCTGCAACAGCGGTTGGCGCAACGGGATTCGGTTTTCGAGACTTAATGGCGGTAGAAGCGGAAAATCTGCGGCGCCAGGGCAAGTCCATGATTCTGCTGTGGATGACTGGCGGTCCCAGCCAGTTCGAAACCTTCGACCCCAAACCCGACACAGAAACCGGTGGGCCGACAGAAGCGATCCGCACCAGCGTCTCCGGCATTCAGATCGCCGACAACTTTCCGAACGTCGCGAAGATTATGGACGACATCGCTTTGGTGCGATCCATGACAAACAAGGAAGGTAGTCATCCCCGCGCGACGTACCAGATGCACACCGGCTATATACCATCCGGCAGCGTGAAGCATCCTTCGCTGGCGTCATGTATCGCCCAACAGATCGGTGATCCAGCCAGTGAGTTGCCTTCCTTCGTGTCAATCGGCGG
This sequence comes from uncultured Planctomycetaceae bacterium, assembly GCA_937919915.1. Taxonomy (GTDB): domain Bacteria; phylum Planctomycetota; class Planctomycetia; order Planctomycetales; family Planctomycetaceae; genus Fuerstiella. Next base: position 1,996 of record CALFOL010000663.1, on the reverse strand, counting down.
CACGCAGGGCGCCGGATTTCTGGGAATGGATTTTGAACCGTTCGTTGTTAACAATCCGGGGCAGATTCCGTCGAACGTGGGATTGCCAACTGCCGTCGATCGATTCGATCGGCGTTTGAGTCTGCTGGGCAAACTCGAAGCCGAATTCGCCGGTTCCGGCGCTGAACAACTTGTGACAACTCATCAATCGTTGTACCAAAAATCATCGCGGCTTGTGCTGAGTCCCGATGTGTCGACGTTCGACATTTCCAATGAGCCACAGAAATTGAAACAGAGTTATGGCGACAGCAACTTCGGCAAGGGGTGTCTGTTGGCTCGGCGACTTGTCGAACGCGGTGCGACGTTTGTGGAAGTGCGTTCCAGCAGTTGGGATTCGCATCAGGACAACTTCGAACAGTGTGCCACGCGGGCTGGCGAAGTCGATCCGGCGATGGCCACGCTAATTACGGACCTCAAAGATCGCGGCATGCTGAAAGATACACTGGTGGTCTGGATGGGCGAATTCGGTCGCACTCCGAAGATCAATCCACGGACTGGTCGAGACCACTATCCTCGCGTATTTAATCTCGCGATGGCTGGCGGTGGGATTATTGGTGGGCAGGTCTATGGAGCATCAACCACAGACGGATCGGCTGTTGAAGACGCACCGGTGACAGTACAGGACCTGTTTCAGACTGTCTGCAAGTCGCTGAACGTGAATGCCGAGCACGAAAACCTGAGTCCACTGGGTCGGCCGATGAAGATTGTCGATGGCGGCAACGTGATTCCTGGCTTCCTAAGCTAAGCTGATCGAAGATTTCAACGGAAGGAGTGGGAGTCGAACCCGCAAGGCACATCATGTGTGCTCAACCGGACCCCGTGGCCCATCGGGTTGCCCTTCCAGATTGTCGTTGCTGACGATGATGCGGGCACGGTGCACGGTGCACGCATCATCTGCAAATTCCGAGCGGTAGCTCGAATGGGTTGCGGGCCCCCACATTAAAAAGTAGCACCGGGGAGATTCGAACTCCCAACGTCTCGGTTCTAAGCCGAGTGTCTCTGCCAGTTGGGCTACGGTGCCGTGGATTTCAATTCACAGAGCGGAAGCCGCGGGACTCGAACCCGCAACGGGTTGCCCCGCACCTGTTTTCAAGACAGGCTCCACATCCGGCCGGATGACTTCCGAGTTTTGATGCTGTGTTTAAGTTGCGGGGGCAGGAATCGAACCTGCGACAAGACGGTTAACAGCCGCCCGCCCGTACCAACACGAACACCACCGCAATAAGTTTCATCTGAATTCATGGCCATTCGACAATCACGCTGGTGAAATCATCACCGGAGTGAACCCGGCGTTCCACCCGATCCAACTGTTCGGTTTGGAAAGCGTCCAGGGGGAGTCGAACCCACACTTCCGCCATGGCAAGGCAGTAGGCTACCGCTACATCATGGACGCATTTTTGTTTCTGATTGTTCGATTGAGATCGGAGGGACTGGAACCCTCACCTGTCCGGTTAAGAGCCGGAAATGCTGCCGCTACAGCGAATTTCGCTGACTTGTGGCCGCGGCGAGAGGTTTTTGACAGCAAAACGCCTACCCCCACGAGCCCGGCGCGTACACAACATTTGGTAAGCTGCCGCTAACACCTCGATCTCGTGTTCCGTTCGAGCATTCGCTCGAAACGGCTTTCGTTCTATGGGGTCGGAGGGATTCGAACCCTCGCCGTGCAGGTTAAAAGCCTGCTGTGCTGCCGTTACACCACAACCCCAATTGGTTGTGGGTAAACGTTTTAATCGATCGATAAGTGTCATGAGTTCACTCGTCTTTTGCAGCCGAACGTTCAGGAGCAACATGTTGTTATGTAAGAGTCAGCGGCAATGCCGCAGTGGGCCGAAGGGCGCTCGAATCCCTCTCTACGGTTCTTCAGACCGTCGCTAAACCATCTCAGCTACCGACCCGTTGGAATTCTTAAGCAATCGCTTATATGTTTTCGCACATAACAACCTGCGAATTGCCGTTG
>CALFOL010000662.1 GCA_937919915.1 uncultured Planctomycetaceae bacterium | reverse complement strand
ACCGAAGGCAGAACCGAAGGCAGAACCGAAGGCAGAACCGAAGGCAGAACCGAAGGCAGAACCGAAGCCAGAACCGAAGCCAGAACCGAAGCCAGAACCGAAGCCAGAACCTGTCGAGGAAAAGGATGACCAGCCGACATCAAAAGAAGAGGCGCCTGCGACTGAGGAAGTGAAAGAAAACGCAGAACCAGCCAACACCGAGGCAGGGGAAGACAAGAAATGAGCCTGAATGATCGCTCAAACGAGCGGTCAGATTCCCGCTCAGAAGACGAATCCGACACCGATGCCCTCAACGAAGAGGACTTAGAGACGGAGACGGTCTCGTCGGCTTCAGAGGCCGTCGACCTGACGGTAGAGTCCCGCGCACACGGTTGGCGGCTGGACCACTATCTAACACGCATCTTTCCCAATCACAGTCGCGCGCACCTGCAGCGTGCGATTGAATCCGCACAGGTACAGCTAAACGGACTGACCGCCAAGCCCTCGCGCCGTTTGCGAGTCAACGATCGAATACATGTCGAGCTGCAGGAAGCGGACGAGAAACACTTCGAGCCGGAAGATATCCCAATCGAGATCGTCTATGAAGACGATGCGATTGTAGTCGTCAACAAGAGCCCCGGAATGGTCGTCCACCCTGGGCGCGGGACCTATGCCGGAACACTGGCCGCAGCACTGCAGTTTCACTTCGATCACCTCAGCGATGTGGGCGGACGTCATCGCCCCGGCATCGTGCATCGACTTGACCGCGACACCACCGGCGTGATCCTGATTGCCAAAGACAACCAGGTTCACCAAAAAATCAGCAGCCAGTTCGAACGTCGTGAAGTGAAGAAAGAGTACCGCGCCATCGTGCGGGGTATACCGGAAATGGATTCCGATTTCATTCGCACGCACGTGTGCGTACACAATCGGGCGCGAGAGAAAATGATGGTGTGTGCCCCCGGTGGGCGTTCCAGAGAAGCGGTGACGTTTTACAAAACGCTCGAGAAGTTTCGAGGCTTCGCGTTCATGGAACTGCACCCCCATACCGGCCGGACTCATCAACTGCGAGTCCACATGCAGCACATCTCAACACCAATCGTGGCGGATCGTCAGTACATCGGCGAATCCGTCTTTACGCAGGGGCATATAGCCGGCACTGGCTCGGACGACAGAATCCTGATGACACACCAAGCGCTGCACGCCTTTCGCCTTACCATCAAGCATCCGATTAGCGGCAAACAGATCACCTTTGAGGCACCGTTGCCGGCCAGTTTTGAAGCCACCCTGTCGGCACTGCGTATGGCCGCACCGTAGCTGCGGTCTTTGCTTTCGTGGAAGCTTCGCCCTGAGTCTTTACGCCCGGCCCGGGACTGCTAAGCTCTACAACAAATATGGCCCGGCAAGTCGAATCCTGTTCAGCCGTGAACGTTTCTGGCTCGTGGGATACAGCGAATTCATTCCTAAACTCGCACTCCACGGCCATGCGTCTGCAGAAACTTTCGGACGCTGGCGACAAAATCCGATTCAGAAAGTGAGACTGAACGTGAAACTTGCAAAAATTCGAACAGCCGACGGAACCCTGGCGGTAGCCGCAGTCTTTCCGGAAACCGTACAACCCCTTGATCTGTCTCAGGTTGGAAACTGCCACTCACTGGCTGATATTCTACATGCCGAAGATCCGGCTGGTCTGGCCAGATTCCTGCTGCGGCCCGATACGCCCCTGCTGCCAATTGACTCGGTCAAATTCCTGGCACCGATCGATCTTCAGGAAGTCTGGGCCGCTGGCGTCACCTACAAACGCAGCCAGGTCGCCCGCATGGAAGAGTCAGAAAGCGGTGCGTCGCACTACGACAGAGTTTACTCCGCCGATCGGCCGGAGCTATTCATGAAAGGGACGCCTTCACGCGTGTCCGGGCCGGGGCTGCCGGTGCGAGTTCGTTCGGACAGTCAGTGGTCTGTTCCGGAACCAGAGTTTACTTTGGTAATTAACCCGGCGGGAAAAATCGTGGGGTACACAATTGGCAACGATATGTCAGCCCGCGACATTGAAGGCGAAAACCCATTGTACCTGCCACAGGCCAAAGTTTACCGCCAATGCGCCGGACTGGGTCCGTGCGTCCTGCTTGCCAAAGGGCCGTTGGACCTGGAAGGCACTGTGATTGAATTAATCATCGAACGCGACGGCAGCGAAATCTTCAGAGGCAACACCAACCTGTCGCAGCTCAATCGCAAGGTCGACGATCTGGCGATGTGGTTGTACCGCGAAAGCGAATTCCCCGACGGAGCTTTTCTGATGACGGGAACTGGCGTTGTTCCGGACGACAACTTCACGCTGCAAGACGGCGATTCGGTATCGATCACGATCGCAGGCATCGGAACGCTCACAAATCCCGTGGTCAAAGATCCGGCGTGAGCCAGCGTCCATCTACAGAACTGCGTCAGGATATGCTGACCGGTCGCTCAGTCATCGTCGCCGCCCATCGGTCGGAACGTCCGCAGCATTCTGCAGTCCACAACGCGGTCGCCCACGAGCAGTACGACCCGTTTCTGGAGGGCAATGAAAAGGACACCCCGGCTGAGTCGCTGGCATTGCGGCAAGTCGATTCGCAGGCCGATCAGCCTGGTTGGTTGCTGCGCGTGGTTCCCAATCGCTATCCGGCAGTCACACAGACGGGTCACAGCGAAAACCAACAGGCCAGTGAGGGGTTTCCATCGTCGGCTGCGTGCGGTTTTCACGAAGTCGTGATCGAGTGCCCGGATCGCCGCACGCGGCTTGCGGACCTGTCCGTGGTGGAAGTCACACGCATTCTGACGGCATGGCAGGTCCGATTTAACGTGCTTTCCGCAGAACCCGATGTTGATACCGTCAACATCTTTCGCAACGAAGGCGCTTTGGCTGGCGCATCGCTGCCACACTGTCACTCACAAATTCTGGCCACACAACGAGTCCCCTCCGCCATCCCTCATCCGCACAATGTTGGAACCGCGGGCCGCTACAGCCAATGGATGAAACAGGAATTGACCTCACGCGACCGAATCATCACAGAGGATCAACAATTGGTTGTCGTCTGTCCCTTCGCCAGCCGAGTTGCCTGGCAGGTTCGCATTTGCCCAAACGTCTGCAGCGGGCAACCGCCAATTCCGTTCGGCGAAGTCTGTGTGTCTTCCTTACAAACCGTGGCCGCCAAACTCTTAAGCGTGGTGACAGCGCTGCAACGACTGCTCGGTGAACTCTCATATAATCTGTTGCTAAGACTGCCTCCCACCGCCGAGCCAAACGCCTTCCCGTGGCTTCTGGACGTCGTGCCGCGTACCGGTCAGTTTGCAGGGTTCGAACTTCTCACCGACACCGACATCATCACGACTGCTCCGGAAACCGCCGCCACACAGTTGCGCGACGTCGTGGAGTGGACGAAGGCGGACGGAAATGAAGAATCGCTGTGGCCACCAGACTACCAGTGGGTATAGTCACCTTGGTCGAGGTTTCCCGATTCGGCAACGTCATTTTGCACTTCGTTTATCCGCAACCTGGATCCAGCTCACTATGAGGCGACGCATGCTGACCGCACTCTATATTACTGCAGGATTAGTCATCGTTGGTTGCCTGGTGGTATTCGCCATCAGCGCGATGACTCCGCGTCCGGACTCGGTTGGACTGAAGGACGGCCAACTCGCTCCGCTTCCTGACAGCCCAAATTGCGTTTCGACAGTAGCAACAGACTCAGTACATGCCATCAAACCGTTCACCTTCATCGCCAGCCCGAATCAGGCAATGCAGTCATTGCGTGCTGTTGTCGAGTCCATGCCAGGCGCTACATTGGTTGAGCAGCGCGACGGCTACCTATACGCTGAATTCCGCAGCAGAATTTTCCGTTATGTCGATGACGTGGAATTCCTGATCGACGGCGATGCACTGGTGATCCACTTTCGGTCCGCATCGCGTGTTGGGTATTCAGACATGGGAGTCAATCGAGCCCGTCTGGAGCAGATTCGCCAGCTCTTCAACAAATAGCTGCGCCGCCAAAGAGTCCGAGAACTAATCGCGGGGCGCTGCCGTCAACAGACGGCGAATTTACTGGAGCAGCGCGGGTGAATGACTGACCGATGTTAAGAGGGGCAAGCGATATCCAAATTCGCTGGGAATTTGCGGCCAGTCTGTGGCCAGTCTGTGGCCAACTGGGAGCGAACACCGTTTCAACCGTCGTTCGAGGTAGTCAGATGCAGAAATCGACTTGTCGTATGTAGGTCGCCCCGGACCGACAGCGGATTATTCCAGGAGAAGTTATGCATACGATTCGCCGAAACGCATTCACTCTGATTGAACTTCTGGTAGTCATCGCAATTATCGCCATCCTGATTGCTCTGTTGCTCTGTGCTCTGTTGCTGCCGGCCGTACAGCAGGCTCGGGAAGCGGCTCGGCGGATGCAGTGCCAAAACAATCTGAAGCAACTCGGCCTGGCCGTGCACAATTACCACGATCAGTTTAACAGCATCGTGCCCGCAAGGATATTATCGCGTCATAGTTGGATGTCACTGCTATTGCCTCAGGTAGAACAAGCCAATGTGTATCACACTTATGACTTTGATGTTCCGTGGACGGCTGCGGTGAACCAAACCGCCGTCAGTACAGTTCTTCCATTCCTTCACTGCCCCTCTACGGCGGCCAACCCGGACTATCTTTATACGTTTAACTCGGGATTCAAGGCATCGACGACAGACTATGCGCCCACGAGTTCGGTGGTACCTGGCAGTCCGTTTGCTCCGAACGGTAAACTTCGAGGGGCCATATTCGGGACGTCACCGGGAACTCTGTCGCAGATCTCAGACGGTACTTCGAATACCACTTTATTTGTGGAGGACGGAGGCCGGCCGGAACATTGGGTCAGTAAGCAGCGACGCGGACCCAACGTTTCAAACAACGGCTGTGGGAACTTTAATGTTGCTAACGGAATCGTGCCTGGCGCTGCCTGGGCGCTACCCGTCAACTCGCTGCCGCTGCATGGGTTTAGCTATGACGGTTTGTCGTGTCAGGGACCATGTGTCATTAACTGCACGAACAACAATGAACCGTATAGTTTTCATAGCGGCGGTGTCCAGGGGACTTTTGCAGATGGACACGTACGATTCATCAGTGAAAACATCGATGCTCGCTTGTTTGCGGCCCTGTATACGTCACAGGGCGGTGAAGTTGCGGCGGCGTTCTGACCCCACAATATGTCGATTTCGACGCGGTCCGG
>CALFOL010000661.1 GCA_937919915.1 uncultured Planctomycetaceae bacterium | reverse complement strand
GGACGAAGAGGTCCCGGAATTTGGACTCAGTGATGATGAAGGCGGTTCCGAGATGTTGCTCAACGCTGACGTTGAGACAACGGAAACCGACACTGAGATGCTGGATGAATACGAGACTGACGTTCAGGACACAGATGAAGACGAGTATGCAGCATACGACGATGGTGCAGAAAAACATGAAGACGCTGACGAATACGAGGAAGAAGACAACGAGTGAATCGCTTGTAGCCGGAGTGTCGCAGATTGCCCGTCTCTGTAAGCGGCAGGCGATGTTTCGCATAGCACGACAGTCCCTGTGTGGATTCGGATTGATTGGTGTTGGCGTTTTCGTCGCGGGGCGGTCAACAAACGGAAAAATGTTCGCTGCGTAGCAGGATGCTTATATGAAGATTACCGAAATTGATATCGACAGGTTTCGCATCTGGCGAAGCCTGCTGTTAAAGCTGAATCCGACCGGGTTGAATGTCATCTACGGCCCAAACGAAGCCGGCAAGACAACGCTGATGCGTTTTGTGCAGGCCGTTTTGTACGGATTCGAACCGCTTAACGAGGAGGCTGCGTATCAACGGCCGGAAGACAATATTCCGTGGCAGGGAGCGTTGCGCTGTGACCATGGCAGCCGCACCTGGCGTGTCAGTCGCAAGGCTCATGCAACTCACCGCGGGACCCTGAGAGTTTCTGGTGGGCCGGACGATCTGGCCAATGATGCAGCCATGACGCAGCTGCTGACGAACACTGGCGAACACATCTTCAGCGACGTTTTTGCAGTGGGCGTTAGGGAACTCCAGCAACTTTCCACGCTCGGCAGTGCTCAGGTTGCGGAGTACATTTACGGTTTGTCTCTGGGACCGCAGGGCCGACAGCTGTTGGAAGCTTTGGGCGATGTTCGAGCTCGCCGCACCGCATTGTTCGCGGAAGAAGGGCGTGAAGGACAGCTGCCGGATTTATTTAATCGATATGCCGATCTGACCGGTTCGCGTTTGAATCGCGGAGAAGCCCGTGAGAATCATGCGAAGCTTGTGCGCCGTCGACTGCAACTGACGGATTCGATCTCGTCGCTGCAGACTCGAGAAGATCAAATCGCGAACGAGCTGCGCGGTCTGCGGTTTCTGGATGCGTGCTACAAGCCATGGAAGAAGATTCGCGACTATCAGGGCGAGCTCAATTCGCTGCAACTCTACACCCACGATCCAAAGCAGTCACTGGACCAGCTGGATGCCTGTGCCAGTGACATTCAAAAGCACACTTCCAAACGCGAAAAGCTGGTAGAGCAGGTCGCTCAACTACGGAAGCAGTCCGCACGTTTTGAGCTCGACATGGGATTCGAAAAAGATCGCTATGCCATTCAGAGTCTGGTGAATCAGTCGGATTGGCTGCGACAGATCGATCAGAACATCGACGTCGCAGATCAGCGTTCGTCGCACCTCAAACGCGATCTCGAACACCAGCTGACAGAAATGGGGCCGGGCTGGACGATCGAACGCCTGAAGGCCATCGATACATCTCCATCCGCACATAACGCGCTGCTGGAATCGGCGAAGAAGTATCAGGATTCTCTGCAGCGGCGTGGCAAACTGCGCCGCTGGAATCGGGCGATGACCAAAAAGAGCCAACAGGAACTTGTTGATCTGGATACGGATCTGCAGGCTCGCGGCATTGATTCCGTCGAAGACGCGTTGTTGCGTGAACGCAATCGGCTAACGGAACTCGAAAACCTCGGTCGACTGCGTCTGCAACGCGAACAGATGGCGTTGAAAATCAAGACCGTTCGCAATGTGATGAGCCGTGTGAATACGGACGACTCGATTCCGGAATGGGTCGATCGCGCGGTCACGATCATCGCCTGTACCGGTGTCTTGCTGTTCTTCTGTGGACTGCTGGCGTTCCTTTACGTTCCTGCCGGCGGTCAAACCAACAGAATTCTCGGCGGTGCCACGGCGGCTGCAGCTTTGGGCTTTGCCGGTATGATGTGGTGGGCGATCCGCAACGGTCTACGTAACCACTTTGACCGCAAGACCGGTATTCAGCTGGATGACCTGAACGCGGAAGCTCGGGAAGCCGAAAAGAACCTGCGAGCTGTTCACGAGCGGATTCAGCGAATCCAGTCAGACGGTCTGGCCGGCCAGCACCTGATGAAGGCCGATGCGCCAGGCACCACAACCGCGGACCTGGTGAACTGCATCGGTGAATGTTCTCGGCACATCACAGATCTGGAGAACATCGCGCGACGACAGGAACGAGCGCAATTGCGACGACAGCGTCTGAAGACGTTGCGAGAACGTTATCGGTCGGCGCAGCAAATTGTGAACGAGAAGCGGCAGGACTGGTGTCGCTTACTGAATTCGCTGGGCATGGAAGAAACCGTGAAGGTTCAGGAAGCATTCACCTGGTGGCAACGTATTCAGGAAGTTCGCGAACTGCATACACAATGGCGGAACGCGGCGCCGGAAGCTGAAGGCCTGAAACGGATGTTCGGCGGGATGCAGGAACGCGTCGAACAGCTTGGCCGCGAAGTCTCGCCGCAGGGACTGCTGAATTACACCAGGCCGCTGGAGGTGCTGACTGGCTGGGGACAACAACTGAAGACGCACGACCGAGATCGCATTGAGCGTCAACGTCTGCTCGATGACGCGGAAAAACAGCATCGCGAATCCATCAACGAACAGAATCTGGTGGAGGCCGCCGAAATGCGCCGCGGGGCGATCCTGGCTCGTGCCGGAGCAATGACTCGCGAAGATATCCTGCATCAGATCGACGTTCAGAAAAGACGGGGACTGCTGGAAAAGCTGCTGTCGACGACTCAGAAAGAGCTCGTGGAGATCTCGCTTTCGGAACCGGAACTGGCAATCGTTGAGGACGACATCGCGAGATTTGATCCCACACGTGGCCGCGAACAGATTTTCTCCCTGGAACGAGAACAGAAAACGGTTGAAGCAGAGCTGTCAAAGAATCACGAAGAACTTGGTGGACTGAAACAGGAAATCAAGCTGCTGGAAAGCAGTCGAGAATCGCAGCTGCGCTACTTCCAGAAGGCTCATGTCGCCACGGACATCTATCGGGCGGCAGAAGAGTGGTTTGCTCTGCAGATCGAAGAAGATGCCGTGATGGAAATGCGGCGGCGGTTCGAGAAGGAAAACATTTCCGGGACGTTGACCACGGCATCATCCTATCTTCATCGCATTTCGTCAGGTCGGTATCACAAGATCTGGGCTCCACTGGGCGAAGATTTCCTGTGTGTCGATGACGAATACGAACGCACGTTTCGAGTGGAACAACTCAGCGGTGGTACTCGTGAGCAGTTGTTCCTGGCGATCCGCTTCGCTTTGGTGCGAGAATTCGGTCGTCGCGGCATTGAATTGCCTGTTGTCATGGACGACTTGTTCGTCAACTTCGATGAAGAACGGACGGTTGCTGCGGTCGAATGTTTGATCGAAATAGCGGCCGAAGGTCAGCAGGTTCTGTTCTTTACCTGTCACCAGCATCTGGCCGAACTGTTTCAGCGCAAGCAGATCGAACCGTTGTGGTTGCCAGGACACAGAGTGCCTTACGATTTGAGCAAGCCGGAAGACGAAGCCGCTGCATTCATCGGCGCCGAGGGTCTTGAAGAGCGAATGGCGGCCGTCGGTAGAGAAACAGCTGACACAGTGAGCAAAGCTGGTCGACTGTTTCATCCCAACGCAGATGATCTGTTCGAGGACGACGACGAAGCGACAGCAGTGGAGACTCAGGAGGAGCCAGCTGTTGAGCAGGTGTCAGAGGCTGGCACAACGGCGACGATTCATAAGAAGGCTGAGTAGCACGAGGATGAAACAGCATCCGCAAATCAGCGGTGCGGGATTCTCGATTAACCCGCAGGTTGCCTGACATCCAGGCACAACAACCAGTCTTCGCTGCGGAGATACAGCTTGCCGTCGGACAGCACCGGGGCCGCCCAGGCCGGATAGTGGATCTCGTCGAACGAACATCGAGAGTCTTCTTTGAATTCTTCCGGGGTCACGTGGACAACCGCCAGTGTGCCGCGTTCTCCCAGAACGACAAACCGGTCTCCCACGCGAATCAGCGAGCCGCGGCCGTAATAGGGAAACGGTACAGCCAGCCCCGTTGCTTTGATCACAATCTTTCCGGTTTTGGGATCACGGCCCAGCTTGGTGAGATCGTCTGTGTAGCCAGCGGTCTGCCACATCACCTTGCCGTCGGTAACTCGCACACAACGCAGTTCGCCTTCATTCTCATGCCGACCACTGATTCCGTAGATGTACCCGTCAATGTGAATCGGTGTCGACCAGTGAGCCAACATGTTCTTCGGATCTTTCCACAGTTCAGTAAAAGACTGACCATCGGAATTCACCTGCAACATTGCAGAACCGACACGATAAGCGGCCGATAGAAAGATTTTATCGTCAATCACAACTGGTCGGGCGGCATTAACGGAATCGTTGATTTTAGAACGAAACCAATACGCGAAATTCTGCTTGCCAGTCGCGGGGTCCAGTGAAACCAGACCCTGCCTGACCAGGCACAACAGGTGTTTCTTCTGGTGAATGGTGGCGATGATCGGTGATGCATAGCTAACCACCATTTCGCTGCCCGTCCAGGTGTAAGGCTTTTTCGAATCGGTATCAGTGACACCATCCCATGTGTCTTTGCCGACGGATTGCCACAGGATTTTGCCGTCATTCCTGTCGAACGCGACAACACCGGAGTTCGGCTGGCCTCCGACTAAAACGATTAGTCGGTCCTTGTCAATGATTGGCGAACAACCAACGCCGAAAAACGAATCGGGTAGTTCAAATTCTGCCTGCAGATCATGTTTCCACAGCAGGTCACCAGATTCCAGATTGGTACAGCACAGCATCCCTTCTGCGCCCAGCGTGTAGCAGCGATCTTTCTGCAGCACAGGAGAACAACGTGGTCCGTTGTTGTAGCCATAAGGATCGGAGTAGTTGCTCTTGTACCGATAATCCCACAGCTCTTTGCCATCCGCGGCGCTGCGACACGAAATAACTTCCTCGTCATCAACTCGATGATGGATGACCAGCTTGTCACCCAATGTTGACGGTGCACTGTAACCGGTCCCAATGCCTTGCTTCCACAGCACCTCAGGACCAGCAGCGGGCCACTTCAGGTTGACGGCCGTCTCCACAGACGTTCCATCGTGGCGGGGCCCCAAAAACCAGGGCCAGTCTTCAGCACAACACCTGTCGATGCTGATCATCGAGAACAGAACAACCAACGGCAATCGAAGCCAGTCAGGAAAGGAGGCGCGAGAGGTCATTGGGTGGGGTCTTATGAGGCGGGGGACAACAGATCCGGAGCCGCAATTATCGCAACTACGCCTGGTTTGTCGAGTCGCGACCAAAGTGGGCATATTTTGCGGGGCATCCACTGGATTGAGGTCGCATGTCGAATAGACATGAGCAACACTGGCGAATATCCTGACTCACGCAGTTGATCATGAACGCGTCAATCAACCAATCTCGTCCGGCCCATGGATGG
>CALFOL010000660.1 GCA_937919915.1 uncultured Planctomycetaceae bacterium | reverse complement strand
CTTTAAGCAGGCGCTTATATGTTTTCGCACATAATAACCTACGACTTATCCTTGCACTGCAGACTGGGGCTGTCACTGATATGTGCGTTTATTTGTGGGCGGGTGCTTACAATGACGGAGAAACTCCTGCGCTATCACCGCCCCATACTTGAGGACGGGGAAATTCGATACGACTTCTTCTACGAGCAGGGCCAGACAATGATCCATCCCGCTCTGGACCGTTGTTGCTTCATACTCGAACACGATGGAGTCAAAATCCACTGGCTCACCGATCGGGAACGCGACAGCACAGACGCAGATCCAGCAAATCGGATTGTCGAAGCAGACGCCCAACGCGGCCCCCGCCCTCTGCCGCTTATGCAGAATGAATGGAACGCTCTCAGCCTGAAACTGACTATCGAACAGCAGCAGGATGGAGTCCGTGTGTCGCTGGATAAAAACAAAGGCCTGCAACACCTGCAGCCACGAGTTCAGGTGAAGGGGGATTTCGACATCGAAGTTCAGTTCAGAGATTTGAAAATTGATGATGTGTACAACAAAACGACCGGGATCGCTCTGGTGCTGTTCTTCGATTCCAACAAGGGCGATAACTGCGGGTTTTACCGTCGCTACCAGGGATACACCAACGACGGACTCACAAATCATCACCGGTTACTGTTCGCGCACAAGCAAACAGACCCCGACGGCAATCTGGTCTACAGCGGCACACCAGTCGCTGAAGAATCCACGAGCGGCAGAATTCGAATTGCACGCCGCGGCAGAACTCTGTCTGCCCTGTACGCGGAAGGCGATTCACCCTTCTACCGAATTGTAACAACACGACAGATTTCGGCAGACGGCGACGTCCTGGCCCCCATTCGATTACTGTCACAGGCACCTGGAGAGACAAGCGTCAAAGTCGTCTGGCAAAAACGAACAATCCGAGCAGAAGAAATCATTGAAGGGCCGGGCCCTTCACGCTGATGGGCCGAGACGCCTCGGCAGGCGATGGCGTGGCACGACGGGTTTCTGCGTGGCGCGTCGAACCGCCGAGGGAGGTGAATGGGAATTCGGCGAGGTCGATTTCTGTGTGGCGTGAGAAATTCGTGGTCAGTGCGAACGGGCCTGTTGGGCCTGTTGTCTTTTGCGGATAGAGTGGGCATGGCCCACCGCTTCGCGGCGTCTGCTCTGCTGGTGAGTGAAATCCTGGATCAACGTTTTCCAGGAAGCTCGACCTCGTCGTTAGAAGTTCAGCGCATCGATAGCGCTCGTGAAAACTGATTCGCCTCAGACCAATTCGACGAAGAAAGTGCGTTTCAGCCAGTTCTGGACAGAATCAGAGTTTGATGAGATTCTCTGGTGACGTAAATCGACGGGTGTCCGAACGAATCCGCAGGCTCACAAATTCCACTGCACGCGGATATAAGAGATCACGCCGCGCAGCAGTATTGCCAACGCCACATCTCCCGACTGTGACCCATTCCCCAACCTCGGCGCATTCCCCGTCCCAACCAACATAACATCCCATCGCTCCACGCCATGGCCCGCCGGGGCCTCCCGGCTTAGGTTGCGATGCTGCTTCTTTGTTGGGCGAGTTGCAGCATGAAGTCCTGGACTCGGTTGGAGGTTTCCTGTGGGTTCGGGGCGAGACCGGCGCTGATCATGGCGTTGGCGTACAGTTGCTGGCCGCAGGTCTTGATGAACTCGGCATTGTCGGGATTGACCGACAACTCGCACAGGCGAGTGATTAGTGTTGCCTTGGGATTGATCTCCAGGATCATCTTCGACATTGCGAAGTCCGGCATCTGCAACTGCAGAACCTTCTGCATTGTTGTACTTTGAGCACCTTTGTCATTCACCAGGCAGCAGGCACTTTCCGTCAGTCGTTCGGAGCGTCGCACGTCTGCGACCTGATCTCCCAGAGCTTCCTTGATGGCAGTCAGGACAGTGTCGAAACTTGTCGGGACGTCTGCGTCTTCTTTCTTGTCCTCGGCCTTTTCTTCGGACTCATCGTCGTCCTTTTGGCCGGGCAGTTTCAGGTCACCGGAATCGATTGATACCAGGTCGCGGTCTTCGAAGGATCGCAGGTTCGACAGGATGTACTCGTCGACCGGATCGGTCAGCAGCAGCACCTCCAGCTTGCGTTCGCGGAAGATTTCCAGATTCGGGTCTCGCATAATCGACGTTTCGTCGGTTCCGGTAGCGAAATAGATCTGCTTCTGATCTTCGCTTGCTCGTTCGCAGTAACCCGCCAGCGACACAAAGCCATTCTCTGCCGATTTGTCTGTGGACTTAAATCGCAGCAGCTTTGCTACACGATCTTTGTTGTCCCAGTCCTCGTTGACGCCTTCACGCAGCACAGCGCCGAACTCGTCGTAGAACTTCTTGTAGGTCAATGGGTCGTCTGTGGCGAAGGAATCCAGGTAATCGAGGACTTTCTTTGTGATCACCTTCTTCATTTTATTGAAGATCGTGTTGTCCTGCAGAGCTTCGCGAGAAACATTCAGCGGCAGGTCTTCTGAATCCACAATGCCGCGGAGGAATCGCAGGTAGTCCGGCAGCAGATCTTTGTTATCGTTCTGCACCAGAATTCGACGAGCACAAAGATGCAGGCCCTGCTCCATCCGGCCGAAGCCCATCTTTTCGAAATTGGCGTCCGGGCAGTACAGGATGCTGTGAAACTGAAACGGAGAATCCGCCGTGAGGTGCAGGTGCCACAAGGGCTTCTGGCCAGGAAACGTGGTCAGGTATTCGTAGAACGCTTCGTACTGTTCGTCCGTGACCGTGCTCTTGGGTTCCACCCAGATCGGCGTCTGGTTATTGACGTGTTTTTCGCCAAGCTTGATCGGGTGAGGGACGAAAGTGGAGTACTTTTTCAGGATGTGTTTCAGCCGCGTTTCTTCGGTGTATTCCTCGAGGCCCTTCTTCAGGTGCAGACGAATTTCTGTCCCGCGTGGCAGAGCGGCTTCTGGTTCGGTGATGGTGAACATACCGTCGCCGGTAGATTCCCAGACCCAGCCGTTGTCTTCGGTGAAACTGCGAGTGCGGACTTCGACTCGTTCAGACAGCATGAACGACGAATAGAATCCCACACCGAATTGACCAATCAGTGAAACGTCCTCTTTGTTGTCGGATTCTTTTAGATTTTGCAGGAATTCCAGCGACCCGCTGTGAGCAATCGTGCCCAGATTTTTCATCAGCTCATCGTGCGTCATTCCGATCCCGTTGTCGCGGATCGTCAGTACTTTGTCCTCGGCGTTGGGCTCAATAGTGATTTGCAGGTCTGACGCGTCAATTGACGAATCGGTCAGAGACACGTGCCGCAGTTTGTCGCAGGCGTCTGACGCGTTGGACACCAGTTCGCGGATCGTGATCTCTTTGTTTTGGTACAGAGACTCCGACAACAGGTGCAGCAGGCGGCTGATTTCGGCCTGAAAGGTGTATTGTTCTTTAGGGGATTCAACAGTCATTGCAAAAACTCATCACTTAAAGGATTGAACAGCCAGAGATCATAGAAGGGGAATCCGCACGTAAAAACGCGGGACTTACTCAGCATCGGGTTCGAGTTCCGGCGGCGTTTCGTCGGCACCGGGCGATTCGGCCTCCGGAGCTTTCGCACTCGGGGGGCCTTTCTTCAGGATCCACAGATTCATTGTTGAAATTGGCCAGTGTTCGTCAATGCGCCAGCCGCAGGATTCAGTAAATTCGAATTTCCCAGGCGTTCGCAGAATCAGAATCGCGTCTTCACTGGTTACGTTCGGCTTCGACAGGCGTTTTAAGGCCTTGCCAAGAGCTTCCTGAGGAGCCAGCAGCGGGCATTGATCGTACGGTGGATCGAAGTAGATCAAGTCGTAGGGTAGGCATTCTTCTCCGCCGTGAGGGCGGAACGAGGTTCGGTGAATGTTGGTTTTCCAACAGACCGTCACTTGGTCCTTCACAATCGCCTGAACGTTGTCGACGAGTGCTTCGTAAACCTTCACGTCACCTTCGATGAAGACGCAGGACTTCGCGCCGCGGCTGAGGGATTCGATTCCCATCGTGCCAACGCCGGAAAAAATGTCCGCGACCCTCAGCCCTTCCAGCAGGTCATCAATTCGGTCGAAGACCTTTTGCCGCACCCGGTCGGTATAGGGACGAGTTGCCCTGGTTGGCGGTGTTCGCAACAGCCGTCGTCGATATTCCCCGCCAATAATTCGTAGTGTCATAATGTCCGTTCGCCGACAATCGGCTGTGCAGCAATGGGCAGAGTGCCCGTTTTCGTAAAAGTAAAGCTTTGGACTCAGCAGCGAAGCCCCAGATCAAGGCACCAAACTAAGGTAAAAAGTCGAAAAACCGAGAGAAATGGCCAATTAAGTCCATGAAACCCAGTAAATTCTTATTTTGTGGCTCGAAGCTACATTGACATGTGTCCAGCCTCCCGTAACCTCTCTGCAATCCTCACACATTAGCTCGAAAACGACGCAGTGGTTAACGTCGCACCGAGTCCCATAACATAACAAACCACAAGGAGTTCCAAGCCCATGGCGTCGGACAAACCACTCTCCAAATCTGAGATCCTCAATGCACTCGCAGAATCGACTCAAATGAGTCGCAAAGATGTGGACGGAGTCCTGCAGGCTTTGGAAACTCTGATCGAAGATAATCTGACAAAAGGCAGCGGAATCTTCAATTTGCCTGGTCTAATGAAGATCTACGTTCACGAAAAGAAGGCGACTCCAGAACGTGAAGGTCGTAACCCAGCCACTGGTGACCCGATCACAATCAAAGCCAAGCCAGCTTCAAAGGTCGTTAAAGTGCGACCACTGAAGAAACTAAAGGAAATGATCTAGTTTTTGCTGACGCGAGTCGGCAATTGCTGGATTTGTGACACACAGGGATCCTGGGGCTCCCTGCTTGTGGCAGTCGCAATTGGCATCAATTAGCTACTTTCCCTTGGGACAGCTAGTTGACCGGATGGTTGTTCGCCGTAGAATGTGGAAAATCCTTGGATTGTCCGCGAATGCTGTTTCTGACGAGGTTGCTGATCGAACGCAGACTATCGTTTTTGTGAAACGCGTTGTGGTGTACTTCTTGAAGGTCGTGAAATGTTGGTGTTAAGCAGAAAAAAAAGTGAAAGCATCGTCATCAATGATGACATTGTGATCACGATAGTCGAAGTCCGAGGCGACAAAGTTCGTCTCGGAATTCAGGCCCCTCGTGACGTTCCGGTTCATCGGAAAGAGGTCTTGGATGCCATCGTGCGTGAGAATCAGGGCGAAGCGTCAGCCTCCGAAGAAGGCTAGATTTCGACCGATTTCACCCGTTTTCTGACAACATGGACATTACGGTAAACTCTTTCAAGTTTGCCTGGTATTCTTTCCGACTTGAAGTTTTGAATTCAGGCCCCATCGTCTAGTTAGGTCTAGGACACTGGATTTTCATTCCAGTAACGGGGGTTCAAATCCCCCTGGGGTCACATCAAACCTTAACCTTTTTGGTTAAGGTTTTTTTGTGCGCTGTGTCAAAACGGGTCAGCCTC
>CALFOL010000659.1 GCA_937919915.1 uncultured Planctomycetaceae bacterium | reverse complement strand
AGGTAAGGATGATCCGAAGATTATTATGTGCGAAAACATATAAGCGCCTGCTTACAAGAACTACGGTTTCGCAGCTGATGAAATCACGATCCCGGAAACATTGACTCGTGATGGCCGAAACCCTTGATGAGTTCCGCTACGTCGATTCGTGAGCCGTTGCACTCGTCTTTTCGGCAGAAAAGACCGTCGCAATCAACTTCAGCATGACGGTCAAAATCAGAAATCCGAAAGCCCAGATTCCGGCGGTGACTTTCCATTCGACAAGGCTTGGTGAGTACTCAACGATTTCATGAAGCGTTGAAGGAATGAAGCCAGGGATGATCAGGCCCATGCCCTTTTCGATCCAAATACCGACAATGCACAACACGCAGGCGGCAATTCGAACGTTGCTGCGTTCGAGTGCTTTCGGCATAAAGAACAGTGCCGTGCCAATCAGATTACAGGCGACAGCGGTCCAGATCCATGGGACCAATCCGTAGTGACCATGGCTGCCGAACAACAGGTATTTCGCGGATGCTGCGTGCGCTCCGCCAGTGTAAAACAGCGTGAATAATTCACTGGCCAGCATCACAAGGTTGATGATCATTGCGACGCGAATGATCTGGATTAGCGTACGAGCCGGCGCTGGCGGGGCCGTGTAGTCGGTGGTGATTCGCAGAATTCTCATCACCAGAATAATAAACGCCGGGCCACTGACGAATGCCGATGCGAGAAATCGCGGAGCCAGCAACGCGGTGTTCCAAAATGGTCGCCCGCCGAGACCGCAGTAGAGAAACGCCGTGACAGTGTGAATGCTGATCGCCCAGATGATCGAGAGGAACACGAACGGAACGTACCATTTGGGATTCGGTTTGCGTCCGAGGTATTGCATGTACAGCAGATAGCCCACGATATGAAGATTGATCAGCAGGTAGCCATTCAGAACAATGATGTCCCACGTTAGCATGGACATCGGCCAGTTCACTCGACCAATGAACGGGATGAGATGCCAGAAACGGTCCGGCCGTCCGAGGTCGACCAGTACGCTTAACGTACACATCACGATGGCGGCGACGGCTTCGCCAACGATGACGACCTTGTGCATTTCTTCGTCGTCGTACAGGTACGCCGGAATGACCATCATCACGCCGCCAGCGGCCAAGCCGACACAAAAGGTAAAGTTGGCGATGTATAGTCCCCAACTAACATGGTCCGTCATGTTGGTGACGATCATTCCCTCTGCCACCTGATTCGCCCAGGCGTTGGCTCCAACGAGCGCAATGGCAGTCAGCACGAACATCCAGACGTAGAATCCCAGTCCGCCGTTTGTGGCCTGACCGAGACCCCACCAGAGAAATCCCGGATAGCTGCGGACCGCATGTGATGCATCACTGGTGGTTTCGGCCTCAAGGCGTGCGAAGACTTTCTGCTTGTCTTCAGCTGTCAGTTCCTTGTAGTGCTGCTGTAGGAACTCATCGATCGACACATTCTCCGGGATCACCATCAGCGGCGAAAATGCTTCACCGAAGGCCGCCAGTCCGAGCGCCGTACCCGCGGCTTTGAGAGCCGTGCGGCGAGTTGAGGGTTGGTTCAAAATCGGAAGGAGTGGCTCGCTCGCGATGTTTGCTGGCTTCTTATCCGATGAATTGTACTCGACGGTCAATGTTTTGTACCTGGTTGTTCGAGAAAGCGATCCCTGGGTTTAAACGTCGGCCGCATCTTCGGGAACTGTGGCGAATGGGGATTGTGGCAATCGACGCAGTTGTTTTTCACTTGTGGCCCGCGAGTCAAATCCCAGTGGCCGTTCATGCCGCCGTGTGCTCCGTGTTCAAAATCTCTCAACTGCGGCCCGTGACACTGACCGCATAAGGTCATGACGTCCGTGAATTCAACTCGGCTGCCATCGGCCAACTTCAGTGAGTCGTAGTCGTTGGGGTTGTGGCACGAAAGGCAGCTGACGGTGCCGTGTGAGAATGCCATGCCACCGTGAAATTCGTCCAGGTCTTTGACGGCTTTGTTCTCGTGATTGGGCTGCCGAGTGGTGTGACACGTGGAGCAAGCGACTGTCACCGCAATTCCATGAGCATCATTCAAGCCTGTCGCCACGCGCGGCGGTCCGGACGGCTTGCGAACTTCGACAGAAAACCTGGTTGGCTTCGGCGAGGCGCCCTCCGCATCGAAACTGTCAGCATGTTCCGCGACAGGGGAATTCGCAGCATAGACACCGACAATGCCGACACCTGCCAATGCACGTAACAACCAATGCACGTAACCAGGGCGCCCGGCTTCGATCAGCGGCGGACTCAGCTATTTCTTTTGGGGGAACTCGCACGTACGCGATCGCTTTCGTGACAGTAAGTCAGAAACTTTGGCTTCAGCAAACGCCTCTTCAACACGTTTGCCGGCGTCATCGAGAAGTTGGTGCAGAGGACACAGCTGTTCGTGTTCCGCTAAGCCCAGCGGGCACTCTGTAATTCGAGGAATGGAATCAACAGCCGTTACCACTTCCAGTGCAGTGATTTCATCGGCAGGTCTCCGCAATCGATATCCGCCACCGGGGCCAGGCCGTGATTCGACAAGCTCAGCCGCATCAAGTTGATTCAGCACCTTCAACAGGTACTCGTGCGGAACAAGCGTCGCATTCGAAATCTCGGATCGGTTGACGTATCGATCAGATTGGCCCGCCATGTACACGATGGCGCGAAGCGCGTATTTGGCGGTTGACGAAATCATGCTGATCAATGTCGACCTCCGTGTCTACATTAGCAAGGCCAGTCCGAGTGGGATTGCCCGGTCACAGTTCACATCCCACAGAAACCGAATCATGATCGCCAGTGTTGTGGCCACGCTCGAGGACGTCGATGTTCACCTGCAGACCATTATCGACACACTCACCAACGTGCCATGCGTTGAACTCGGTGAATTCGGTGACAACGCACACCGTATCCCGATCACGATAGATTCGCCGGCTCCCAATGCGCTGGAAGAAACCACTCGACTCATTCAGGAGTGTCGTGGAGTGGCATTTGTGGATGTCGTGTTCGTCCATTTTGAAGACTCGTCAGAAAACGCATCTGCGAACTGCTCAGGAAAGCCAGACCGCTCATGAACTGTGATTTGCAATCGGAAACGAACGCCGTCCAGCGTTGTCAGTTTATCAAGGCATCCGCGACGGCGGCCGCTGCAGGTGGGCGTTCAGGACGGCAAAGTCGTCGCTGTCGCCGGTGACCGAAACGCGGAAGTCAACAAAGGACTTCTTTGCGTCAAAGGCTATCACGTCGGTTCGGCGTTATACGGCAAAGACCGCCTCACGAAACCATTGCTGCGTCACGGCGACAGCTACCGTGAGATTTCGTGGGCAGAAGCAATCAAGACGATCGCGGACCGCGTGGAAGCGGCACCAGAACGTTTTGCATTCTATGGATCCGGCCAGTGGACGATTCCGGAAGGTTACGCGGCTCAAAAGCTGATGAAAGGCGGACTGTCGAACAACCACATCGACCCGAATGCTCGGCTGTGCTCGACTGTGTATGGCGTCGGCAGTCACCGGATTCCTGGCGACCTACGGTGTGGACGAACCGGCCGGCTGTTACGACGACCTGGATGAATGCGACGTCCTGATCATGTGGGGCAATAACCCGGCGGAAATGCATCCGGTGTTGTTCTCACGTGTCATCGACCGTCGCAGTCGTGGTGAGAAACTCACGCTCATCGACATCAGTACGCGACGCACTCGCACGACTGATTCGTGCCAGCATTATCTGGAAATGAAGGGACACGGCGATCTGGCCATCGCCAACGGCATTGCCCATCTGCTGATCAAGAACGGGACGTACAACAGGAAGTTCGTCGAATCGTTCTGCAGCTTTAAAGCGCCGGACGATGAGAATCCGAACCTGCATGGCAAGGCAATTTCGTTCGATGATTACAAAGCATTCCTCGAACCGTACACGCCGGAATACGTCGAAGAATTGTCGGGCGTTCCGGCGGATCAAATTCGCATGCTGGGGGACCTGTTCGGGAACTCCGATCTGAAGATCACGTCGCTGTGGTGCATGGGCATGAACCAGCATATGCGCGGTACTGCAATCAACACGATGGTGCACGGGATTCACTTGCTGAGCGGTCATTTCGGCACGCCGGGCAATGCACCGACGAGTCTCACCGGACAGCCTTCGGCATGCGGAACCGTGCGCGAAGTCGGCACGCTGGCTCATGCACTTCCTGGCGGACGCGTTGTCGCCGATGCCGACCATCGACAGCAGTCGGAAGACTTCTGGAACGTTCCCGCTGGCCGTATCAGTGCGACGCCCGGTTATCACACCGTCAAGATGTGGGAAAGCTTCTGCACACCGACGGACAAAGGCGGCGACATCGGCACCATCTGGGTGCAGGTCACGAATCCCGGTCAGACGCTGCCGAACCTGAACAAGCTGTTCAATCCCAAAGGCGACGACAAGGCCGGACTGGAAGACAAGTTTCTGATCGTCAGCGAAGTTTATCCAACAGCGACAACTCGCTTAGCAGATTTGATTCTCCCATCATCGATGTGGGTCGAAAAGAACGGCGTCGTCGGTAATTCAGAACGACGCACGCAGCAGTGGTTTAAGATGGTCGATCCGCCCGGCGAAGCTCGCGACGACTGCTGGCAGACGATCGCGGTTGCTCACGAGCTGTTCAAACGCGGTGCAGACGGCATGAAGGATCGCGACGGTCGATTCCTGTTCGAAGTGAAAAAGGACGGGAAGCCGGTGCCCATCTGGGACTGGGAACACTATTACGACGTCAATGTGGACGAACATCTGTTCGAAGAATACCGGCAGTTCACACGGCTCAAACACAAAGACCTCGCGCCGTACAGCGAATACGTCAAAGCACGCGGCCTCCGCTGGCCAGTGGTCGAAACCGACGGGCAATGGAAGGAAACGCAATTTCGATTTTCGGAAGGCTTCGATCCGTACGTCGAAGCAGGCAAAGGAATTCAGTTTTATCACTCATCCACCAAAGACGACCGCGGCCAAATCTGGTTTAACCCGTGGATCGCGCCGGCAGAAGTTCCGGACAACGATTATCCATTTATGCTGTGTACCGGTCGAGTTCTCGAACACTGGCACACGGGCTCGATGACGCGCCGCATCCCGGAACTCAGCCGAGCCATGCCGGGCGGCTACGTGGAGATTCATGCCGAAGACGCCGCCGATTACGGTCTTCGTAACGGCGACAGAGTGAGGATGGAATCTCGCCGCGGATCTCTTGAACTTCCCGTGTGGATCGACGGCCGCGGCAAGCCACCTCGCGGGACGGTCTTCATTCCGTTCTTTGACGAAACATTGCTGGTCAACGATCTGACTCTGGACGCGATCGACCCGTTCTCAAAACAGCCGGACTACAAAAAGTCGGCTGTGCGGATCAGAAAGGTGTAACCATGACCAACGACAGGAAGTCAAACGCCACGCTGCTGGTCGCGTTCATCGTGGTCACGGTAGCCGTCGCTCGTTATTTTACCGGACTGCAGGCACCGATGAAAGCATCGTCAACAGACGCACCACTTTTTGCCAACGATGATGAAATCGTGACCACGATGGAAATAGGCGTTGTCCCGGCGACGCATTACAAAGATATGGCAAACGTCACCATGGCCCAACGTTCGCACTCAAGACTCACCAGCCTGAAATCTACCATCGACCCACTGGGCGAAATTAAGATTTCTCCGAAGGAGAAGCTCACATCGCTGCAGCAGCGAGAACAGAACCGGTCGTTCAACGGAGCGCCTCCGACGATTCCTCATCCGATCGACCAGAGATCAGATGCATCGTGCGTCGCCTGTCACAGCGATGGCATATTGACTAAGACACTGCGCATCCCGCGAATGTCTCACGCATTCCTGGCGAACTGCACGCAGTGCCATGTTGAGAACAATCCGAAGCACATGCCTGCAACGCTTTTTCGAGAAAACGAATTCACAGGCCTGGAAGCTCCGACTGGTGGCCCCCGAGCGTTCAAAAACGCACCGCCACAGATTCCTCATTCCACGTGGATGCGATCGGACTGCATGAGCTGCCACGGCCTTGCCGGACGACACGGGATCCGTACAACTCATCCGTGGAGAAACAATTGCCAGCAGTGCCACGCCCCATCAGCCACGATGGATCAAACGTTGCTGGCCCCTGAACCGCAGTTTCTTCCTGGCCCCAAGATCAAAGATTAAGGCGATCATGTCAGACGGCAACAAGATGTCACGGCGAGACTGGTTCCGACTGCGCCCACGTCGCGCAGACGCGGAAGTCGTGGCGAACGTCCCGCCAACCGAAATCACCGATGACTCAGATCATTCGATGGGAGATGTTCCGCACGGCCTGCAACCGATTACGCATCCGGAAAACCACGACGGCATGAATCTGGCTGACTTGCCACCGATGCGTGAAGCCCTGTTATCAGAAGAACAGGTCCGCCAGTTGTTCTCCGACATCGAGTCCCTTGGTTCCGACATTCTGTTGATGCAGCGATCAGCACGCTCACAACGTGCAACTCCAGCGAAGGCGACTACAGCCGAACAACTGCATGCCGCACAGGATTCATTGCTGTCCGGCAGCGTGCCGCGCGTGCAAATCCGTTATCACTGGCAGGCGGCAAACTGGATCGACACACTGGAACGACGCGAAGACGGTGTCCGGCTGGTGCGAATTACCCACAACAAGCCTGCATGAAACGACCGCTTTCCCCAACGCATTGTTAAGGGCCGGGGAGACCTTCGGTCATCAGTTAGCGGGGTCGGGAGACCGTACACAGCGCGCCTCAAACGCGTGGCGTCGTTCCGGATTCCGAGAGTCCTGGGCGATTATCCGCGGTAAGCGAATTGTCTGGCTTGTCCCACAATGTCGGTTTCAACATGCGAGCTCCAGGCGGCAAGCAGTTTCGTAAAGACGGGCCCCGGTTCTCCGCTTCCAATGTTGTCACCATCGATAGAGGTCACCGGCAGCAGGCAGGGCGAGGTACTCATCAGTAACACTTCGTTGGCTGAGCGGACGTCGTCGATCGTGATGTCGCGATGAATGCAATCGATCTCAAGTGTTTCGGCCAGCTTGCGAAGCATGCCAACACTGATACTCGGCAGCACCTTCTCCGGCCGCGGAGCCACAAATCCCTCCGCCTCGCGATACACCAGCACACTGGCCGTTGACGCTTCCGCGATGAAACCTTCCTGATCCAGCAAGAGGGCTCGGGCACCGGGGCGCGCGTTCTGAGCTTCGCGATCTGCCAGGAAGTAGTGCATCCGACTTCTGCACTTGAGTTCCGGTGGCCAGCAATTCGCCGGAACCTGGCGAACGCTCGTTACGACCAGCGATACCCCATTAGCATAGTTGTCCGCCCAACGATGAAACGGAAGAGGCGTGGTGAACATGCCTACACTTCTTTCGGCCTCGACCGATCTCTTCAAAACGGGCGGCGATCCGGGAGTGACGAAGATCGTCAGTCCAATATCGTCTCCGGGTTGCTGTAAACTGTGATTGTGCGACGCGATCACCCCTGCTTCAGCTCGCAGGTTGTCCAGATCAATGTCCTGTAGTCCGACAACCTCCAACGACCGCCGCAACCGGGCGAAATGCTCGTCCAGCGCGAACAGCTTCCCGCCGAATGTCCTGAGCTGTTCGGAGACAGTCACACCCTGAACGAATCCAGCATCCAGGACGCTGATCGACAGCTCCTGTCCGGACCGAATCTCGCCGTTACAATAAGTCAGTTCAGTCACCGTTCAGCATCTCCGAATTCTATCTGAGGCTGAAAAATCGTCTGATGGTCACGCAGCGCAAAACACTCCCCGATTCTACAGTGTATTACGCTGTAATCGCAGACGAGCGGTGACATTTACTGCTGACTGAACGTCAGTCCTCTAAGACTGTCATCACCGCTGTTGTCGATGACTGCATCCAGACCACCCGTCAGTACGTAGCCGTCAACTTTTGAGCTGGCTTGAGCGAGCTGCGATTGTGCCTGCACGAATTGCAGGTTCGAATCGAAATACGTGCGACGAGCCACCAACACCTGGACGAAGCTGGTTTCGCCGGCCTCGTAAGCCTGTTCCGCCAGTTTGAGTGACTCAGCAGCGTTTGGCAGGATTTCCTGGCCATACTTGATGACGGCCGCTAAAGACGAGTCATAGTCTCGTGACACGTCAGCCAAACGAGCTTCGATTGATTTTTGAATCCGCTGAGCTGCATTTGATGCCCGGCAGAATTCGGCTTGCGCCGCACAGATGTTACCCTGGTTCTTATTGAAGATTGGGATGGGGGCTCCAAGCTGCAAATTCATCATGCCGTTGTTGGTTGCGTTGTCGACGCCAGCACCAAACTGTACCGTTATGTTGGGAGTGGCCTGCACGCCATGCCGCTGCAGTGCTGCACGGGCCTGTGCGACTCGCGTTTGGGCTGCACAGTATTCCGGACTGCTGCTCACAATCGTTGAACTCAGATAGTTCCATTCCTTCGGTTCCATCTGCTGCGGAAGTTCGCCGACAAGGGTGGTCGCTTCCATGTGAGACGTGCCAGTGAGCGCCACGAGTCCTCGCCATGCCGCGTTGAACTGAATTTCAGCCTGCTGCAACGCCAGATCAATTTCGTTCTTTTGAACAGTCGCCTGCAGTGTATCAATTCGCGTTCCTTCGCCAGCTTTAATTCGAGATTCAGCGACCTCAATCGCTTTGGTCGTCACAGACTGGAATTCGCCGATCAAATGAATACGACGTTGAGCAGCAAGCGCTTCGTAAAACTTCACGCGGATGTCCGTCGCGACTCGCAGCTTTTGAGCTTCCAGTTCCAGTAACTGAGCACGAACCGCTTCGTTCAGCACCCGACGATTTAGCTCCAGCTTGCTGCCGGTTACGAATTCCTGTTCGATAAAAGCAACGTGTTGGTCTGTGTTGCGATCGGCCAGCTGCATCGCCTGGTATCCGAAAATCGGGTTCGCTTTCAGGCCAACTTGATTGCGAAAACCAGCCGCTTTCTGAGTAGTAGCTGCGAGTTCACGGATGGAAGGATTGTTGGAGAAAGCCAGCGACTCAAAGTCAGACAGTGACATGCCGGCTTCAACATCCGTTTCGACTGGCGACTGAACAGCAACGCTGAGCGCAGTTGTTGCCTCCGTCGTCGATGTTGCGTTTTCGTCTGCCTGATCATCGGTTGCCGAGACCAGACTGATGTAGGGAGTCTGATCTTCCGTCGACACAGACGCGGAATCGGCAAGCGATACCGGGGGCTGATAATGATCGGTTGGCGACGTATCGTGTACCTGCCACCGATTTTGACTGCAGCCAGAGATGACGCAAACGGCCGTGATGACCGCGATCAGATTCATATGTTTCATGATTGATGGCTTCCTTGCCTGTCCCTGGAGATTCTTTCGTCATAACCACGGTTCGTGGCCAAACCGTAGAGATCGTTACTCCTGAAACCAGCGGTTCGACGCGGTATCTGACGACACGGACCTCCTGATCGAGACAACCGCTACGAAGCAAACGCCGGGGGTTCGGCGAATTTTGCCAGCCCTCAATCGAATTGACGAATCCTGCGAATTGCAGATTTCTGCTTCCTCAGCCGCACGCCATACGCTATCGTTTGAATAACGTTTTCAGAGAATCTCGGCCGTATTTGACAGGCCCCACACCTTCGTGACACTTCGTTCAGTACTTTCCCTGTTGATGATTCTTCAGGTACTTGTTTGCCCGTATCTTGGGTGTGACGAGTGCAAGGGGGATTTGTGCGGAGAGCCTGTTGTTGCGGCCGCGGCGTGCCAGTGCTGTCATCAGGAATCATCGTCGGAATGCCCGGAACCAGGCGGATCGGATGACTGCCCCGGCGGTTGTTGTTCCGGCAACTGTTTCTGTGCGGGTGCTGTTCAGCCAGAGAACGTCAAGTGCCCTGAATTGGAGCCATTTGGCCCGTACGACAGCTGGTTGGAAGGGACGTTTTCACCCGTGCAGCTTCAGCTCGTCGCCGCTAATTCGCCGTTCGGCTCGAACTTGCTTTCCCCCTCGATTTCGCAGGGCAGATCCGTCTACACGTTGACGGAATGCTGGCTGCTATAGTCGCGAACCGCTCGCAGCAGGCCGCTTTATTCTCTGATTCCAGCTTGAAGTGCTGGTGATCCCGCTGCGTGGCTAACCTCTGATTTCGCCTTGCGCCCATCCATTATCGGTGCGCGATGCCTCATCATTTACGGGTGTCTCACGATGAGTCCACAAACCGAATCCTTCCAGTCGACCAATGCGCCGACTGCTGATGGTCAGCGTCAAAATCCTGATGCTCCACCAGCTTCTGAAGCTCAAATTTCCGCAACTTTGCCTCGTCGGTTTGCTGCTTATTTACTGCAGACATTGCCAACGTTTCTACTGCTGGCTGCTCTGGGGGGACTTGCCTGGTGGGGGCATCATTCCGGTTGGGCAATGCCGAGTTTTTCGGACGTCACTGGCCAGGCTTCTGCTGTGCCGGATGACTGGTGTGACGAACACGGCGTGCCGGAATCGATGTGCGTCGAATGCAATCCGGAGGACTATCCAACTCGCAAGTTGCACGGCTGGTGCAAAATTCATGGCATTCATGAATGCCCATTCCACCATCCGGATGTCGCCGAACTGAAGGACTTGCCGGAGATTGAGCAGCGGGATGTCGACCGGGCCAAACGAGCGTTGAAGTTGCAGCCACGTGCGGAGAACAACTTCGCATGCAACAACCCGGGCCGCAGAATTCAGTTTGCAACGAAGGAAGCCGCAACGAAGGCTGGCGTTGATGTGGAACCGGTGCTGCGAAAGCCGATTGTAGAATCTGTCCGAGCGACCGGAGAGATTCGATACGACGAAACACGAATCGCCAGACTGGCGGCGAAGGCTGGCGGATCGGTGTGGCGAGTTGAAAAACAGGTTGGAGACGAAGTCGCGAAGGGTGAACTGCTGGCATTGGTCGATGCCGCCGACGTGGGGCGTGCGAAAGCGGAACTTCAACAGGCGTTGGCGGACTGGCAGTTCAACACCGCAACGGTCGAACGGCTGCAACCGTTGGCCGACAGTGGCGGCGTCGCAAAATCAAGACTACTGGACGCGGACATCGCCGTTCGCACGGCGTGGATTCGTGTGCGCAAGGCTCATCAGTCGCTGGTGAATCTGGGATTGCCGCTGCCGCTGGAGCAGGTGCAGCAGTTCACCGAGCAACAGCTTGCCGAATCAGTGCAATTCCTCGGCCTGCCACGGGACGTGTCCGATCGCCTGGACGCCGCCACAACGACCAGCAATCTGCTTCCGGTCGTCGCGTCGCAGTCCGGGATCGTTGTCGCTCGCGATATCGTCGCCGGTGAGGTCATTGATACTCAAAAAGTATTGTTCACCCTGGCGGACACCAGCCGGATGTGGATGTTGCTGAACATTCCGCTGGAAGAAGCGGGGCTTGTGACGTCAGGTCAGCGCGTCGAGTTCTTTCCGGACGGTGACAGCGAATCGGTGACCGGCACGATCGACTGGAAAAGCACGTCCGCCGACCAAAAGACACGTACCGTCTCAGTCCGCGCCACGCTGCCGAATCCAGACGGCCATCTGCTGAATGAAACGTTCGGCAGTGGCAACGTGATTCTCCGCAGCGAACCGGACGCCATCGTGATCCCAATCGAAGCTCTGCAGTGGGATGGAAGCTGCCATGTCGTATTTGTTCGAGACAAAGCGTGGTTTCGGAAAGAGTCGCCAAAACTGTTTCACACTCGATCTGTTCGTCCCGGAGCGAAGACAGGCGCGTACACCGAAATCATTGCTGGTGTGTTGCCCGGTGAAGTTGTGGCCACGATTGGCAGCGATGTGTTGCGAGCACAATTGCTGAAGAACAACCTCGGGGCCGGCTGAACATGCGGCCACTAAACCCTCGGTCGAGGGACAAACGCTGAGGGTTGAGAGTCGAGAGTCCAGAGCAGGAACGACTCCCCCATTCAAGACCAACCACGCTCTGAACTTCGGACACTCAACTCTGGGCTCTCCACATGCTGAACTGGCTGATTGATTTTTCACTCCGAAACCGAGCCATGGTCCTTGTGGCCGTTGCGGTCGTGATCGTGGCTGGAGCGTTCTCGCTGCAGTATCTGGACGTCGACGCGTTTCCCGACACCACGCCCGTGATGGTGCAGATCAATACGGTTGCGCCGTCCCTGAGTCCCGAAGAAGTGGAACGCCAACTGACGTTTCCGATCGAACAGGCGATCGCTGGCCTGCCCGGCCTGGAAAAGTTGCGATCGATTTCGAAATTCGGACTCTCTCAGGTCGTGGTCATCTTTGAAGACGGAACCGACATCTATTTCGCTCGGCAGCTGATTAACGAACGCATCGGCACCGTCTCTCTGCCGGAAGGCATCGGTCGTCCGGCAATGGGGCCGGTGTCAACCGGACTGGGAGAAGTCTTCCACTACGTGCTGACGAAACAAGGCGTCGACTTTTCGAAGCTGCCAGACAACGTTCGTCAGCAGGAACTGACGGAACTGCGAACCATCCACGACTGGGTGGTGAAACCACAGTTGCGAAGCGTGCCTGGCGTCGCGGAAGTCAACAGTTGGGGTGGCTTCGAAAAGCAGTTTCAGGTCCGCATCGAGCCGCAGAACCTGATTCGACATGAACTGACCTTCGACGAAGTCGTGCAGGCTTTGAAAGCAAACAATCGCAACGTCGGTGGAGGAAACATCAACGACACGGGACGCATGCTGCTGGTGCACGGGCAGGGGCGTACCGAGAACGTTGAGCAGATTCAAAACATCGTCGTGACGGCTCGCGATGGAGTGCCCATTCGCATTCGCGACGTTGCGGAAGTCCAGATCGGCCACGAAATTCGCCAGGGAGCCGTCACTGCAGACGGAAACGGCGAAGCTGTACTGGGACTCGGGTTTATGTTGATGGGTGAGAACAGCCATCAGGTCACGTGGGCATTGAAGGAAAAGCTGGAAGAAATCCGGGGCACATTGCCAGCTGGTGTCGAAATCAAAACCGTTTACGATCGGACGGAACTGGTCGACCACGTGATCGACACTGTTCGCAAGAACCTGTTCGAAGGTGGTCTGCTGGTCGTGGCGATTCTATTCGTCTTTCTGGGAAACCTGCGAGCCGGATTGATCGTGGCGTTGGCGATTCCTCTGTCAATGCTGTTTGCCTTTTCCGGCATGCTGCAATTCGGAATCGCCGCAAGTCTGCTGAGTCTTGGTTCCATCGACTTCGGCCTGGTTGTCGACAGTTCGGTGGTGATGGTTGAAAACTGCGTTCGTCGACTTTCCCATGGTATTCCGAAGGGGCAGACGAAACTGGACGTCATTCGTGACGCGGCCGTCGAAGTGCGCAAGCCGACGATGTTTGGCGAATTGATCATCATGATCGTGTATTTGCCGATTCTGACGCTGGAGGGCATTGAGGGAAAACTGTTTCGCCCGATGGCGATGACCGTAATCATGGCTCTGGCAGGCTCGATGGTGCTGTCGCTGACTCTGATGCCGGTGCTGGCCAGTTACGTCCTGCCGAAACGCCTGGAAGAACGCGAACCGCTGCTGATCCGAATTGTGAAGCGGGTGTACTACCCCATTCTGCATTTCACCATGAGACAGAAGGGATTGGTGATCGGCTTCGCACTGTTTGTGCTGCTGTTCGCGTTTGGATTTGTGGCTCCGAACCTTGGCTCAGAATTCGTTCCAAAGCTGTCCGAAGGTGCTCTGGCAATGAACGTGGTCCGCCTTGCCGGGACCGAGCTGGATGAATCGATTCGGTACAACACACAAATGGAACGAGCCATTCTGGAGAAGTTTCCGGACGAAGTTATTCACGTGTGGAGTCGCATCGGCTCGGCGGAAGTCGCTACCGATCCCATGGGGCTGGAACTGACGGATCTGTTCATCACGCTGCGACCACGCGACCAATGGAAGCGTGCGACGACCCAGGGGCAACTGACTGAGTTGATTCAACGCGAACTGCGAGACCTTCCCGGTCAGCGAATCGCGATGACGCAACCCATAGAAATGCGGATTAATGAAATGATCTCCGGCGTGCGGTCTGACGTGGCGGCTGTGCTGTATGGCGATGATTTTGACGTCATGGTCGCGAAGGCTCAGGAGATCGAACGAGTGATTCGATCTGTCCGTGGAAATGCTGACGTCGCCACAGAACAAATTACGGGACAACCGGTGCTGGAAATCCGAGTCAAACAGGATGAGATCGCTCGCTACGGAGTTTCCGCCGACACCGTCCTGAACCTTGTCGAATCACTCGGCACATTAAAGGTTGGTGAAGTCTTCGAAGGTCAGCTTCGATTCCCACTGGTGATTCGTTTGCCGGAAAGTTCACGAACCAACCCGGAAGTGATCGGAGCCATTCCCATCGCCACGCCAGCGGGTGAGCAAATTCCGTTGTCGCGACTGGCCGATATCGCCGTGCGGGAAGGCCCGTCGACAATCAAGCGGGAATGGTATCAGCGACGCATTTCCATTACGGCCAATGTTCGCGGTCGCGACATGGGAAGCTTCGTCGCGGAAGCTCGGCAGCAGGTCGCCGAACAGGTGCAGATGCCGCCGGGACGCTACCACGTCGAATGGGGCGGTCAGTTTGAAAACCTGGAACGAGCTCGAAAAAGACTTATGATCGTGGTTCCCGTGGCGTTGGTGCTGATCTTCAGCCTGCTGTACATGACTTACCACAACATCGTCGATGCGATTCGCGTCTTCACCGGAGTTCCATTTGCGTGGACAGGCGGCATCTTCGCTTTGTGGATTCGAGACATGCCGTTTTCGATCTCGGCAGCGGTCGGATTCGTCGCGTTGTCGGGAGTCGCCGTTCTGGATGACATGCTGCTGGTGTCGACGATCCGTCGGCTCAGAAAGCGTGGCATGGATCTGGAACAGGCCGTTGAAGAAGCCGCCATGACTCGACTTCGTCCGGTGCTGATGACAACTCTGGTTGCCGCTTTGGGTTTCGTTCCGATGGCTTTCAATACGGGCATGGGCGCGGAAGTCCAGCGACCCTTAGCCACGGTCGTGATCGGCGGCGTCATCAGCGCAACGATCATGTCGCTACTGGTGCTGCGAGTTCTGTACATGGTGTTCGCCGGACCGATCGGACGAAGTGCCGATCGCGACAAGCCAGATCATCACGATCAAAGTGAGTCGTTGGACTCAGCATCCATGTATGAAACTCAACGACTGGCCACAGTTGCTGACGAAAAAACTTAGAGAATTCATTACCCGAGACGGAGGCAGTCGAAGAGTGTTTCATTGTCTGCTTCAGCTCACCCCTAGGCAGCAGCAAAGTTGGGGTTGCGTGAAGATATTGATCAGGTGAGATTTG
>CALFOL010000658.1 GCA_937919915.1 uncultured Planctomycetaceae bacterium | reverse complement strand
GATCGAATCCAGACGCCCATCGCCGATCTCGATCATGCCTGTGGGGATTCTCAACACGCTGGATAAAGAACAGATCCTCGATCTGCTCGCGTATCTGCTGGCAAACGGCAAGGCTGATGACGCGGCGTTCAAGCACTAGTTTGCGTTTGCATGGTGCGTGACGGCGGCTTCCAGCCGCCGTCTTACGCGTTGGTATGTGGAGTGTTGAACGCAGCGGCTGAGACACTGGCCGGACTCCTTCCCGAATCAAGGCGGAAATATGCGATATCTAAATTTGCGTTTCGTAGTGGCATTGCTGGCGGTCGTATTCGGCGGACATTCAACGATGTCGAAGGCGACAGCCGCGGAAGAACAGCCGAATTTCGTCGTGTTCCTCGTCGATGACCTCGGCTATATGGATGTTGGGGCCAACAACCCGAACTGTTTCTATGAGACACCGAACATCGACAACCTGGCCAAATCCGGGATGCGATTCACGGATGGATACGCCGCTAATCCGGTTTGTTCGCCGACACGTTACAGCCTGATGACAGGCAAATATCCGACTCGGGTTCGAGCCACCAATTTCTTTTCCGGCAAACGCGGTGGTACGTTCAATCCGGCACCGCTGAACAGCAATATGCCGCTGGATGAAATTACCGTCGCACAGGCATTGAAGGGCAAAGGCTATAGCACCTTCTTTGCCGGAAAATGGCATCTCGGGGAAAGCGAAGAATACTATCCACAGAACCGCGGTTTCGACGTGAACATCGGCGGCCACACCAAAGGTGGACCATACACAGGCGGCCGATATTTCGGACCGTTCAAGAATCCACAGATGGCAGTCGAAAGCCCCCAAGGAGAACACCTGCCGGCACGACTGTCGCGTGAAACCTCTGCCTTCATTAAGAAGAACAAAGATCAACCGTTTCTGGCGTATCTGTCGTTCTATTCCGTTCACACTCCCTTGATGGGCCGGCCGGATTTGGTGGAGAAGTATAGGCAGAAAGCCGCGGCCATCAACGGCGAAGAATTCGCAGACGAAGAACAAGTGTTCGGTGACAAGCCTCGCGAGGTAAGAATCTTACAAAAGCACGCCGTGTATGCAGCCATGGTTGAGGCGATGGATCAGGCGGTCGGCAAAGTTCTGCAGCAATTGGAAGATTCGGGCGTTGCTGACAAAACGGTCGTAATGTTCACATCAGACAACGGGGGATTGTCGACTTCCGAAGGTTCGCCGACCAGTAATCTTCCACTGCGAGGCGGCAAAGGTTGGGTGTATGAAGGAGGAATTCGTGAACCCTGGATTGTGCGATTTCCTGGTGTGACAAAGGCGGGCTCAACGTCGGCAGAACCGATCTGTTCGATCGATCTGTTTCCGACTATTGCAGCTTCTGCGGGAATCACCGTGCAGCACGAAATTGACGGCGTCGACATCCGTCCGGCACTCGAAGGCAGATCACTGAATCGCGACGCGCTGTTCTGGCATTATCCGCACTACAGTAATCAGGGCGGAATTCCCGGTGGTGCAATACGCCAGGGGAATTTTAAACTGTTCGAACGCTACGAAGACGGTCGCGTTCATCTTTACGACCTGGAAGCCGACATCGGCGAAGCCAACGACCTGGCATCAGCCATGCCCGATCGCGTACAGCAGATGCGCAGTCGTTTGCATGCGTGGTATCAATCTCTCGACGCACAGTTTCTGCAACCAAAGGATGGGAAAACTCCCTGGAAGCCGGATGGGGCGAAATAGGATTGACGGACTGCCCAATGCGTCGCCCCGGCTGGCAACGCTGTGAAGGATGGTGACGGCGAAGTCGCGGCGACCGGACGGCAGCGAGATAGACGCAAAGTAGCCATCATTGCTTCATGTTCCTGCCGCAGAAAATGCTATAGCCAGGGTGGTGTTGGCCGCAAGTTTTGCGATCTCGTTTCCTACGCTTGATCGAGTATTTGCATCGCGAGGGACGTCACGCGAAGCGATGACAGGCACTTTCGAACGCGGTTACGGTTTCGCTTCGGCGGATAGCAGCGAAGCCTGTCCCACAGACCAGCTCACTTGAACGGTATTATATAGTCGCATCTTTGGCTGCATAATCGCCGTCGGGTTTTTGATAATTGAGACTTCTGGGGCGGATCCTACGTTGCGAATGATTACGAGGTGGTAGCGATTGCCCATTTCCGCCGCGACTCTCCATTCTTTGTCAGTAAAACTTATGCCACCAAGCTGACCGGCGAGTCCTTTAACTTCGACCACATCAATTCCGAATTCGCTTTCGATCGCAAAGTCGTAACCGCATTGATCATGTCGGCAATCACGAAGAACGCCCGCCCGAGGGCGATTCGTTTGCATATGGAAGGCTTTGAACGCTTCCTCAGCCTTGGCACCTGTTGGCCCGCGCAATCCGAACGACGCTGAGGTCACATCAGTTTCGAGGTCCGTGCCACCGAGTGACTGAATGATCTCACTGGCAGCTTGACCGGCAGGCGCGTTCATAATCGACTGGACTATCGCGAAGACCTCAGGTTCCGTTAGGTCTCCAAACGCTTCAATGACGCGTTTCCGACTCGAGTACATTTCGCGATTATGCCACCCTTGCCGCGGATTATCGTGCGCAGGGTCAAATTCGTCTCGCCAGTTCCTAATCGAGTCCGACGGTACGGAAAGCGTTTCCGCGAGTAAGATATGCGTTGCGGATTGCGTTTTGCAGCCGAGGCGACCATACGCGTCATGATCAAAGCGTGAGCGGTAGTACCCACATATCATGCCCAGGACATTTTGACGTTCCATCCGCTCTCAGTTCTCGTATCAAAAATCCGGAAGCTACAGTACTACGTGCACTCACTGATTCACTCACAACATTACTTGTGACTCAATTCGCTCAACGACAGCGGAAACTCCTTCACAACCTTGCCGCTGATATCGACGCATTTGAAGGTCATCACTGGATCTTCCGGTTTCAGGTCAAAGCTTAGCTGGCCCCAGAAATTGCCTTCGTTGTAAGACCAGACGGCGTTGTCGAAGGTTTGATGAGTGTGCTGATTCGTCACTTTCGCGGAAACGAATTCGTATAACGGGTAGCCTCTCGGGCGATCGGTTTTCCAGATGTCGGATCGGTGACGGTCGCCTGAAATCAGAATGACTCCGTTGATCTTGTGATCGTTGATCAAATCGAAGAACTCATCGCGTTCAGCTCGCGCCCATTTGCCGGCCCAGGAATCTTTGCCGTCTTTGTCGGCTCCGTCAGAGAACATTGTGCCGGATGCGATCACTTTGAACTTGCCTTTTGCTGCCTTCAGCCCTTCTAGCAGCCACTGTTTTTGATCCGGACCCAGCATGGTCTTGTCTTTTTTGTCGCGGTAGAAGCGACCGTCCGTCATGAAGATGTCGACGTCGCCCAGTGAGAACGAATGCCACGTGCCGGGCATTTCTTTGCCGCCGCCGTAGTGAGGATTGTTCCAGTTTTGTCGAAAGACGTTCCAGTTTGGCAGCTTCCAATCAGCATCCAGGCCAGCTCCGCCGGACTGATCGTTCATTGCCATGTCGTGATCGTCCCAGACCGCATACGTGCCGACGCCAGCGATCATTTCTCGCCACGCCTTGCTGAGGCAGCGACGGTAGTAAAACATTCGCTGAGCACCTCGGCGATCAACGACGTCAATGTAGACGTTGTCACCCAACCCAAGATAAGCCAGCGGCGGGGACTTCGCCATGTTGCTCCAGGCATATTCGTTCGACGGGACGTAACGAGCTCCCGAACCAAACGCGACATCGAACTGCACCTTCTGGCCTGCCTCCGGTGCCGTGCGGAAGCGATAGGCGTCTTTCTGAATGACTCTGCCATCGAGAATAACGGCATAGGTGTAATTCGTGAACGGCTTCAATCCATCGACAATCATCACGGCCGTAAAGTCGTCGGTTGCTGAAGTTTCAGCAGCGGCGGAAGCTTGTTCGCCAACTTTGATTTGCACTTTTGCGGGCCCGGCAGTTCGAACCCAGAACTTCGCCGACGTTGGCTTGAGGTCTCCCAGCATCGGGCCGTTAAACAGTTTGACGTCGTGCTTTTTGATGAGTTCAACGAATGCAGGTTCCGTCAGCAAATCGGCCATGCCGCCTTCCGCACCAAACCGGCCGGTGAGCCCTTTGGCATCGGTACCGTAAAGAGCCTTGATCATGTAGGGATCGAAGTCCTTCATCACCGGGTCCGTTTCACCTTCGGTCAGCGGCTCCTTGGCGAAGCCGATGGATACAGTTGCGAGAATGAAAGCCGCCATGGCAGTACTGATCGTTGATTTCGACAGCAGCGTGTCAGAGCTTCGAATCCGCTTGAAGATTACCTCAAAAGACTGAGTCAATGGTGTATGCATTTATTTCTCGTTTCGTTTTTGGCGTAACCAGGGAACGGGGAATACTACCGAAGAAAATCCTCAACAGCACAGTTTGCACCTTCAGTGCTGCGTGCCGGCTATTGAGCGGACTGAAACTGCGTCTCATTCTGTCCCGATGCAGATCAACTCCTTCATGGTGCGGTGATAGATGCGGCCATTGCTGTAGCTCGGTGTATTCACGGACCATGTTTCGCCGAACTTGCCGAGGTCATTCATCGACACCAACGCGGTTTCGTCGAAGTTCTCAGCCTGGCCATCGATCACCTGAACATTGCCGCACATGAACGTGAAATACAGATACTGATTAATGGCAATCGTATTGCCGTTGAAGCACCACCACCAGCCTGTGCGTTTTGATCGTGGGTCACCGGCAACATCGATGCCTCGACTATTGACCGTCATCTGCGGATACAGGATTCCGTTATTCGATTCGGCTTCGCCTTCGACTGTCGGAACCTCAAATGGAATTTCAAGGTATTCGACTTTCTCAGTTTCGACGTTGATTCGTGCCAGGCTATTTTTGGGGCCGATGTAGGTTTCTTTTCCGCGGCGTTTGCCCTGAAAACTGAAGCACTGAAAGTAGACATACGGATAGACGCTCAAATTGGCGTGCCATGCCGGAAACACGGTGATCGGTGGATTCTGCTCCTCAAAATTCACTCCAGACCTGTGGGTAAACGCCTTCGTGGCCGCGTTGTAGGACGTGATCGTTACGTCTTTGTCCCAGGCGATGCGTTTCGCTTCGCTTCCGTCGAGAGTGTTCAGCAGCACCAGATCCGTGCGAGTTTCGTCCAGCCAATAAGCGTATTTTGAATCCCAACACTGCGTCACTTGAGCTTTCCCATCAGGCAGCGCGTTCCAATTCCAGATCGCGCGGCCGGCGTTGGGGCCGTCTGCTCGAGTCAACGTGAGTCCAGCAGGTGACTCCGGTGGTTCGTGATGAGCTCCACGTCCCGCCAATACAGCGTGGCTTCCGTCCGGCAGCTGGCCGAGCACCGGAGTGTTGTAGTGCGTCAGTCCTTCGGGAGCCGTCCACAGTGACTTGCCGGTTGTGGCGTCGAAGGCTCTCAGAACATTCCATGCGTCTTCGCGACGATTCGGATCGTCCGGATCCAGAGGTTCGACATTCAGCAGCGTGTTGCCAATTTTGATCGGTTCGAATTGTTTGTTGAACGGACGTCCCAGCGTTGGTGTCCACCGGCGCGTCCAGACTTCTTCGCCGTCGATTGTCCAGCAGCCCATCTGGCCACTGGCATTGCAGAACCAAACGTGTTTGCCGTCGGTCACTGGTGTTGGACTGCTGCTGCTACTGAATCCATACGCGTAGATGCTGTCGGCTTTGGGATCGCCGGCCAGGTCTCGCTGCCAGAGAATGGTCCCATCCGCGGCGTCGCAGCAGTAGATAACGATGTCACTGCCTTTGTTGTTTTTGACGTCCGCGGAATCTGCGGCTTGCAGCGGTTTCATCGTCGTCAGGAACAGTCGACCTTTCCAAACTGCGATTCCGCTTTGGCCCGTTTCGGGCAGGGGGACTCGCCAGACAATGTTCCTGTCGTTTTCCACGCTCCACGATCTGGGAACAGGATTCTTCGTGCTGACCGTCCAGTTGTGATTCGGCCCGGCCGCCTGCGGCCATTGGTCCGCTGAGCTTGCGTCGTCACCCATGCAGACCGTGAAGGTCACTAACCAGCATCCC
Organism: uncultured Planctomycetaceae bacterium; assembly: GCA_937919915.1. Lineage (GTDB taxonomy): Bacteria > Planctomycetota > Planctomycetia > Planctomycetales > Planctomycetaceae > Fuerstiella. The sequence continues at coordinate 9,223 of CALFOL010000658.1, read as the reverse complement.
GCGTTCAATAGCAGTTGTCGCATTGTCTGATCACCGTGGTCCTGGGAAATCTCTTGAGTGTTCCATGATAATGATTTCTGCGAACAACGCAGCCGATTGCGATTTCGGGACGATCCGTCAATGATATCAGTGATCGAACAACATCGGAGACCCCTCATGTATAAACAACGACTGGTCATTTTGAAGAACTCATGCGTGTCCTTGCTTGTCGCCGCAATAACGCTGGCCGGCGGATTTGCACCGCCATCAGCATATGCGGAACATGAAGGAAAGCTGCAAATCCTGTTACTCGGCGACAGCACGACAGAAGGCAGCGTGCCGCGACGGTTGAAGCCCGAGGGGCCGCATCTGGAAACGGTGCTTGAGCAACTGCTGGCTGCAGACGACGACCTGCCTCTGTGTCACGTGATCAATTCGAGCCTCAGTGGCGAATACATTCGGCGACTCTTCGATTCCAAGCGGTACGATCGCGATGCCGCGGAATTGACGGGCGTGGATTACATCTTCATTCGCTACGGCCTGAACGATCGAGCACGGCGGGAAGATTTCAGCAGGAATTTCGTGAAGGACTTTCACGAATTGCTGGTTCGGTTGCGAGCGGATCATCCGAACGCTTTGCTCATCCCGATGACCGTCATACCGTTTGCGAACGAAGAAGTAAGTGCCGAAATCAACGACCTGGTTCGCGTCGTCGCTGAACAGGAGAAACTGGAGGTCTTCGACATCTATCCGCGATACGCGGCTGAGCTGAAAAATGGTTTCAATATGCTCAACTACCGGCGATACCCTCTGGAGAAAATTCCCGAACAGTATCACGAACTCGTCAAGCCGTTTGTACACGGCCCCAGTGTGGAAGTGATGGACAACGAACTCGACGGGATTCTCGGGCACCTGCCAGGCTGGTATAGCGACCGGCATCCAAACCTGGCCGGCTACAACGTGATCGCAGACGAAACGGCGAAGTATCTGTCGAAACTCATACGTGAAAAGAAAACGGAAGCTCAGCCAGCCACCAAGTAGTCCAAACAGCCGCGGAGATAGTCGCTCCGCGACGATGGTCTCGCGACAACCGAATCCAGGCCTGACTGGTTCACACCATGAAACATGCTCTCCTTTTACTCGTGCTGATCTCCACAACGTCTGCTTTCGCGGACACCGTGTTTGTCGAAGCCGAGACCTTCACCTCGTCGTCGGATGGCTGGCGCGTGGCGAAGAATTCGCAGACTCGATCGGCATCGCGAACGCAGACGATCCACGGTGCCGCGGGAGATAAGAACGGCGTCGCCAGCAAGACGGTTACCGTCTCCGAGGCAGGCCGCTACCGTGTCTGGGTCCGCTATCTGCACCACACGCGTTTTCGTGGACCGTTTGAAATGGTCGTCCGACATGAAGGCAAAAGTGTTGCCGCCAAAGAGTTCGACAGGCAACCTCTTGCGGGGAAGCAGGATTGGGAATGTGTTTGGGACTACGTCGATGCGGAGCTGTCATCGGGAAAGGTCGTGGTCGACTTCAGCAAGTCCGAACAAAAGAATTGCGTGAGCTACGTGCGACACATTGATTGCGTTTTGCTCACCAGCGACAAAACGCTTATTCCGAATCACTTGCCGTACGGTCCTCAGACTTATCTGCGAGTGACTCTGGGAAGCATCTACGAACGGCCGGTGCACGTTCACGTTTTCGCGGATCATTATCGGTCGCCGTGGTATCAGCACTTCCACTTGTCGAAAGCAGGCGCCAACCCTGGGCTGTATCCCAACAAGAACGATCTGTTACTCGGCGGCGATCAGACACCATGGTGCAACATCACGCCGATGCTGTATCAGGACAGCGGAGCGATTTTGAATATCAACACCCGCCACACCTATCACGAACGGGCATCGCGGTTACAGGCGAAGTTCGAGTTCGCTACCGCCGCGGACGAAGCAGCGATTGTTCGTACGATGGAAATTACGAGCGAACAAAACGGTTTGGTCGTTGTCGTACCGCCGGATCTGACGACTGCCGAAAACCTAAGTCGACTGAAGCGAGACGCCGACTTCGCAGAAGCGACGGGCAAAATCGCCGACGCCTACGACTGGCCAACTATTGGTCGCAAGCCCGAACGATTTCCCTTTTTCGTCAGCGCTCGAGTCGGCGGCTATGGCACTGATGTGGATCAGGCGGTCAGCAATCGTGAATGGAAGACGCTCGACTATTTTGGTTTCGCAAACCGTCGCAAGTCGATCATCCACGGCGCATGGCATATGAAAGAGAAATCGTTCTGTCGGCCCGACGTCGAACGAATGAAGGAGTACACGGCGATCAAGGTACAGGAGTTCCTCGACAGCGGGGAATCCATCAGCGACATCGAATTCTGCATGCTGACAGATGAACCCACGGGCCAGCCGTCGGCATTTGCAGCACAAGACGAAGCGTATCACGAAGCATTTCGAGCGTGGCTGAAGCAACTTGGCAAATCCCCGGCAGATCTGCTTGCTGAGAACTGGAACGCCGTGAAACCGGTCCCGGAAACTCAGCGCGATAAGTTTCCCGCCCTGCACTATTTTACTCAGCGGTTTCGCACGCGAGCCCTCGGTGATTTCATGGCGACGCAGCGTGGCGTGCTGGAAAAAGCGTATGGTCGATCGTTTCCGACTATGGTGAACTTCAGTGACGGGGCGACGTATTCTGCAAACTTTTACAATCAGGGTGTCGACTATTTCGAACTGCTCGACGCCGACGACCAGAACGCGATCTGGAGCGAAGACTGGGCGAACGGAGCGTCCAGCTATCAGTGCGGCGCCTACAATGTGGACCTTATGCGGGCTGCGGCTCGCGAGCGGAAACAGACCATCGGGCACTACCTGATCGCTCATGCCGGTCGAAAACCGTGGGACATCAAATTGAAGGCCGCCAGCGAGACGGCTCGCGGTGTTCGCATGTGGCAGAACTTTTCGTATGGAGTCGCCTGGGGCAATCACGAAGGCGGGCCGACGTGGAAGAATCATGCGTGGTATTCGAAGCCGGAAACCTGGCAAGCGAACGCCGAGATCGTTCGTGAAATTGGCGGCTCGGAAGATTTACTGTTGGCAGCCACGGCTGACCCCGCGGAAGTCGCGATTCTGTACTCGTCGTCGTCGGACGCCTGGATGTTGAATCGCAATTACGCGTTCGGATTCAACCGCATGCATACGTGGATGGCGTTGGCTCACGCGCAGGTCCCTGTCGATTTTGTTGCCGAGCGACAGGTCGAACGCGACGCACTCAAGAACTACAAGGTCTGCTATTTGTCCGGCCCGAATCTGACGCGTGCGGCAGCGCAGAAGCTGAGTGAATGGGTGGCCGCCGGTGGTGTCCTGTATCTATCTGCGGGAGCCGCCAGCATGGATGAATTCAATCGCCCGCTGGAAATTCTGAATCCCCAACTGCCGGCTGATCGTGGTCCGCTGGAAACACTGCAACCGTACCTGAATTCCGGCAGCTACGTTCACGTTCTGCAGGCCAAAGACCACGCCGTCGCCGATGACGTCACGATGGAGGTGCTATCGGTTCGCCAACAACAAACGCCGCGCCCCGGTGCCGACGTGCTGGCAAGGTTCAGCGATGGTTCCGCTGCGCTGGTCCGAACGCAGGCTGGCCGCGGCACGATTTATTCCGCTGGTTTTCTGCCTGCGCTGGACTACATAAAGCAAGCTGTTGTGGCACGGCGCACATTGCAGGCTGCTAAAGTTACTGCCGACGAACTGGCAACAAATCAAACAGCGGTACCCACACCCGCGATTGAGCTATCCGATAAGTCGCCTGCAGCGCTGTCCGACGTTCGGCTCGCGCGATCTTACAATCCGTGGGAGTTCTCCGCCGCAGTTCGTGAACAGATCCTGCAACCCGTCCGCGCAGCCGGTATCAATCCACCGCTGACGTGCAATGTTCCGTTGGTCGATGCGGTGTTGTTGCAGGCCGAACATGGAGCCGTGATTCCAATCGCCAACTACACGCTCGCGCCGCTTGAGAACGTCGCGTTCCAGCTTCGTACACAACGCCCAATCGAAAACGTCGAATCCACATATCACGGATTTTTGAAAGTCGAAGCCGTGGACGACGATATCGTCAGGTTTTCAATGCCGCTGGAAGCAAGTGACTACGTGAGGATTACTTACGAATAACAACAGACGGCATGGCAGCGGGGTTGAACTCGCGTGGCGTGGAACTTACCACTCATGCAACGGATCCAACGCACTCGTGAAACGGCCACTCAAAGGAACTGAAATGGAGAAGCACATAGTGCCCCAATATCTTCTACGAAAGCGACTGATGCTGACTGTGATGTGCGTTTTGTCCAGTACGCTCGCCCGCGCCGACGAACCGATCAGGGTGAGAATCCTGAGCTACAACATCCATCACGCTGAAGGCGTGGACAAGAAACTTGACGTGGAACGCATCGCCAAAGTGATTCTGTCAGTGAAGCCAGACATCGTAGCGCTGCAGGAAGTTGACCAGAATGCCACGCGTTCCCTGTCTGTCGATCAACCGGCGGAGTTGGCGAGACTCTGTAGTATGAACGTCGAGTTCGGCGCCAACATTCCGCTGCAGGGAGGGCACTACGGTAATGTGATTCTCTCTCGATTTCCCATCAATCAACATTCGAATCACAGACTCGCAAACATCAACAATGGTGAACAACGTGGCGTGCTGGTCGGGGAGATCAAAGTCTCGGACGATTCGGAATCAATCGTCTTCTTCGCAACTCACCTCGACCATCGCCGTGACGACCGCGAACGAGTGGCATCTGCCAGGGGGATCAATAAACTCGCAAGCGTTTACGGTAACCGATCGATGTTCCTCGCCGGGGACCTCAATGACGTCATTGGCAGTCCAACGCTTGACGAGTTCGACGCCGAGTGGACCCGCACGAATGCAACGCCGTTGCCCACGATTCCGGTCACTGCGCCGCAAAGACAAATCGACTTTGTGCTTTACCGTCCAGCGAATCGCTGGAAGGTAATTGAAGTCAAAGTGCTCGACGAAGTCGTCGCGTCCGATCACCGTGGCATCCTTGCGGTGCTTGAGTTGTCGCGTCGAACAGATTAGAGCCGTCTACTAATTGTTGTGAACGGTACTCGCTCGCGGGAGCAGGCTGTCTTCGATCGAAACGCGGGCCCCGCGGCCACAACTCAGCGTAATACGCTGTAGTCAATTCACGGAGACGCGGTTCTTCACTTTCGTACTATCCATGTCGCTATCAGCGACGAAACCTTGACTTCAAAGATCAACAACGATGCTCGATAAATCGACGCTCTGTGTTCTGCTAACACTCATTTTCAGTCTGCCCGCTGTCGCTGAAGATTCGAAGCCGGCTTCTCTTGCTGATCGCGGAGAATTGTTATTCTCCGACGACTTTGAACGATCGGGGCTCGGCGATTGGAAAGAAATCCTGCCCGGCTTCAGGGTTGCAGACGGAGTACTGGTGGGGACTCAGGACAAGCCAGACCACGGTTCGGTGGGTCGGATCTACGTGCCCATGAAAGATGTGGTCGTGTCGTTTCGTTTTAAGCTGGCGGGGTCACCGCGGTTCAATCTGGTGTTCGACGACAAGAACCACAAGGGATCTCACGCCGGTCACATTTGTCGGGTTGCGGTTGCAGAAAAACAGATTCGACTCGGCGACGACAAAGAAGGCATCATGCGGAATGATATCTTCAAGATGAAACGGGATCCGAAGACGAAAGACGCCGCCGAAAAACTGCTCGAAGGGCGTGGATCGAGTGTGAAAGCCGACCTCGAATCCAATCGCTGGTGCGAAATGGAAGTGCAGATCGTTGGCGACGAAATGCGAGTCAGCCTGGACGGCAAAGTCATCGGATATCTCAAGTCGCCGGGGTTGGCTCACCCGACCAAAGAAAGTCTGCACTTCACTGTCAGTGGCAAAGAAACGCATGTCGACGACGTAAAGATCTGGCAGGCGGTGGCGAATGGGAAGTAACGATACTCGAGCCACTCAGACGACAATGCATTACTTGACGGGTTTGCACTTCCGGCGCGTGGCGCAGGATGACGATTGCTGTCTCGGACGATGCCCGAAAACCGGTTGCCGTACGAATTCTGGTGCGCCTCAATCCAGACGTTTGTACGCCACAGTAAACTCTTACGCGAGATGGGTGATATGACAGTTCGATTTATTGTTCTGGTTCTGGCAGCGGTATTGTCGCTGCATTCTGTACGGGCTGACGAGTTACTGCCGCCGTTGACTGAGGTTGCAGTGACGAGCACGCTGGACGGTGAATCGCAACCGGTTTTGTACTGGGCCCCCGAGGTCGCCGCGACGAAGCCGACCGTGCTGTTTGTGTTTCTACATTCGTGGAGCAGTGACCACAAACAAGACAACAGCAAGTGGCAAAAACAAGCCGTTGAAAACGGTTGGATCTATCTGCATCCCAACTTTCGCGGCGTAAATAATTCACTCAAAGCATGTGGTTCCAGGTTCGCTCGGCAGGACATTCTGGATGCGATCGATTTCGCTCAGCAGAAGTTCAACGTTGACAGGACACGTGTCTATCTGGCTGGGGTGTCTGGTGGCGGGCATATGTCGATGCTGATGGCGGGGCATCATCCCGAGCGGTTTTCCGCTGTGTCAGCATGGGTTGGAATCAGTGAACTGGCGGATTGGCATGCGTTTCATGTGAAGGACGGCGTGCCAGGGAAGTACGCAAAGATGATTCAGCAATCGTTCGGCGGAGTTCCGGGGGCCGGTGATGCGATTGATGCGGAGTTTCGTGACCGTTCGCCTGTTTATCACCTGCCGAGAGTTGGTGATCTTCCGGTCGATATCTTTGCCGGCGTGAATGACGGACATGCGGGATCCGTGCCGGTGCGCCATTCGATCATGGGATTCAACGCGATCGCCAGGGCACATCAGTCGGCTCTGGTATCGGCGGCGGAAATGGAACAGCTTTGGACGCAACGAAAACTATCCGATCCGAGGCCGACCGATAAAGAGGCGGACGCCGTGTTGGGACGCGACATCAAACTCCGCCGTACGTCGCAGTCTTCGCGAGTCACGATTTTTGAAGGTGGTCACGAGAGCATCCCTGAGGCTGCGATCGAATGGCTGGCAACAAAACGCCGCGCGACACCGTGATCTTGATGAGAACGTCTGGCACAATGTATAGACCGGACTTGCGAAACACATCAGCCTTCGAGAATCGCTAATAATTCCGACGGGGTTAAGATCAAATGCGTCGGTCTGTGCTGCGTTAAAGCGGCGGCGGAATTCAGTCCCCAGGCGACGGCCACGATGTCCAGTCCTGCGGATCGAGCGGCCTCGATGTCCCGAATTTCGTCACCGATGTAGAGGGCGTTCTTCGCGGGCACGTTCAGCGCTGCCAGAGCCTGCTTGATACGCTTTTCCTTGCCGAAAATCCTGGAGGTGCCGCTGACATAGTCGAAGTGGGCTTCGGCGTTATTTGCTTTGAGGCATTGACGAATCGTTTCTGTGTTGTTCGACGACACGATGCCCTGCAGAATGCCGTGCTCTGAGATCTGCTGCAATGCCAGATCGATGCCGTCGTACAGAACGACATCTGCTGCCATGGTCCGAAGCTCCCCCAGAAACGTCGAAAACGCGAACGGAATTTTGTGCAACGGTACACCGTGCGACTTCAAAAACTCTCGCATCCCCATGTCTCGCACGGCATGTGGATCGTCGATCGGTTTGAAGTTTCTCTCAGCCGCCATGCGGTTGTAGATACTGAGCGCCAGGGGCAGCGTGTCCGCGAGGGTGCCGTCAAAGTCCCACAGGACGAGTTGGTATTTCATGTAAGGAGCCCGCACAAACAACAGTCAACCGACGGTATATGTGATCGCGATTGTACTGTCGAGAGGACTGGAGGCCATCGATTTCCTCGAGGCAGATCGGTTTTCGTGTGCGATGGGACGTTCACTGCAATGCTTCAAAGGCGGCAACACTGTCAGCGATGTCACGTCGAATCTGCTGTTTCAGTGTATCCAGATTCGGGAAGCTGATCAGCCCCCGAATGTGTCTCAGCAGATCGATGCGCAGTTCGCGTTCGTACAGGTCACCGGAAAAACCAATAATATGGCATTCAACCTTCCGCGAATTATCGGCGAAGGTTGGATTGGGGCCGATACTGACTGCGACGGCATACCGCTGCTGGTCAATCACACATTCTGCGCCGTAGACGCCGTTAGCAGGCAACAGCGTGTTGATGTCTTCCAGATTGGCTGTTGGAAACCCCAGGCCACCTCCCCGCCCCGCTCCGTGCCGTACGAAGCCTGCCATCGAATAGGGATGTCCAAGCAGTTCAACTGCCGCTGTTACTTCTCCGGCGCTAAGGAGACCACGTATCTGCGTCGACGAAATCATCCGGTCAGAAAAACAGACTGCGGAAATTACTTTCAGGTCGATGTCTGCTGAGTCACAAAACGTTTGTAGAACAGTCGTGTCTCCGGCCCGATCCCGGCCGAAGCGAAAATCGGGACCTTCAACCATGCCCACTGGCTGCAACTGAGCGACGACGTCCTGGAAGAATTGTTCGGGCGTCATATTCAGCAGTTGTTTACAGACGGGTAAAACAATGACCTCGTCCGCGCCGTGTTGTTTAAGAAGCTGCGAACGAACGGGAATCGTTGATAGCCGGGGAAGGTGCACATCCGGCTTTAGGATGGTAATGGGATGTGGGTCAAACGTAACAACAACAGCGGGGCAGTCTTTTTTTACTGCGTGCTCGCGCACCACGGACAACATTGCCTGGTGCCCACGATGAACACCATCAAAATTGCCGATCGTGACCACGCCACCCATAGCGGCGGAGGGGACCTGCAGTTGAAACGATGTCATTGCGAAATCAGCATGAGAAGAACAATAATTCGCTGAGGGCTGGTAGTCGGTTAACCGGCTGAAGGATGCCGCTGACAGCGGCGTCAGCGATCGAAGTACTGGCACAGCCAGCGGCACACCATCTCCTGAAACAACTAACATGATACGCGTCCGACAACAGCTGAACAACTCGCCACCGTGCGTGCTTATCAACGATTTTTAGAGCGGTATAGGTTTCCATTGGGTAGCGTCTGCGCGCTGCGAATGAATTCACGGGAGTGACGACGGGAGTCCGTGCTGGCAACGCTTCAGGATTTTAGGGCACCGATTTCCTGATCCATGGGCTTACGCTGGCTCACACTGTGTCGAACGTTGTGGCTGAATAGCAGCCGGGCTGTTGTTGCGGAAATG
>CALFOL010000657.1 GCA_937919915.1 uncultured Planctomycetaceae bacterium | reverse complement strand
CAGGTAAGGATGATCCGAAGATAATTATGTGCGAAAACATATAAGCGACTGCTTATTACGCTGAATTGTGGCCGCGGCGAACGGTTTTGGACAGCAATTCGCCTGCTCCCACGATCCCGACGCATCCACATGTTTAGGTAAACTGCTCTGCCAGCATTGTTTTAGTGTGTGCGCCGAAGCGGGATAACACTGGCACGAGTGTAGTTGTCTTTTCAGTTCGTTCGTTTAACCCGATGCCATCGGCGAGGAGCAGCCCGCCTCGCCGTTGGCGTCGGGGTAAACCGTCACTTCACTATCACGAATCGTTCATCAGTTGCATAAGGCACTACGCTACCGCAGTTCCTGCTGACTCGTGGCCGTGAAGCACGCGTTTGGGTTAAGAATTGCCGTATCCCACGAGCCACACGCGTTCACGACTTTATAGGATTTGCGTAGGCGACCTGGATGGCTGATATTTCGAGCTTACGTGCCCGCGTCGGACTCGGTGATTTGAAATTCAGGGCTTCAATTCACGAGGCGAAAATTGAGGACATGTCAGTTGTCGAACGCGCAGACTATTGGCTGGCGACCTTCGACGCACAATGCCTGAACCTTTGGTTCAAGAACGGTCTCCTGGCGTCCAGTGGCGATACCGGTTCGACGAAGACAGGCACGCTCGCCACACAGCGAGCGTCGAGATCACAGGATTTGCGGGGCCCGACATCACGATGAAAATCGACTGATTCAGAGTTGTGCTCTTTCCGCGAAGTACGTCACTGGGAGATTGACGACTACTTTTCCCTGTCCTCAAGAGTACTGAACCGACACGACCCGGAAAGTAGACGTCAATCTCCCAGTGACGAGCTTTGCGGAATCGTTCCTCACACCAAACAGCGGCAACCGCCGTGATCTCAGGCACTGCGAATAACCGCGCGAGCGAGGCGACTCAGAGGGCGTGGTACCGCCTCCGAGTGGTACTGCAAACACTTTGGCATGACCGAAATCGGGCGTCGCGAAGATCCCACACCAACCGTCATCCTGGAACGCGATGGGACACGCATTGGTTTCGCGATTAACGGCGGTGACCCAGCTCAGGAAGGTGCCGCGATTCGCGTAACGGACATCGACGGCATCAAGAGTCAGCTCGAAGCAAGCGGCGTAAACGCAGGAGAGTCTCGCGTCGACGAACGAGATGGCAAGAAATTGAACGTCTTTTTTGTCGTTGCTCCCGATGGCCTTTGCTACTACTTCCACGAGCCAATCAGTGGCTAATCGATCGCCGTCTCGCAAGCGCGTTCGGGAATCAGGGTTGTTCCACAACATGGTTTACGCAAGGGGCTGCGGCTCGTCTCCCATGTTGCGGGACGCGGACTCTGGTTGGAACAATCTCACTTCATCGACTGGGCAAAGGTCGACGACTTCACGACGTATCGCCGCCCAACGTTTTCCTGCAACGCTCACCTTTTCCCGCAAAGACTCTTCGCTGCCGGCAGAATCGGAAATCTCTACTTCGTTCCGACGCAGTACAGAAATCGATTTGTTCGCATTAACAATCGGTTTCCAGTGACTGCTGGTGTCGCGTTGAACATGCTGTCGTCCCCGGCGATGACATTGTGAGCCAGCTCTTTGTACTCCGGCCCCAGCGCGATCGCGAACACGCCGTTGTCTCGAGTTGTCAGGTACATTTGATTGCCAGCCAGAAGTGACGATGCATAAACGCGGCCCGACGCATTCAGTCGTTCTTTGTAAACGCTTTCGCCGTTGTTCGCATTTAGACAGGTCGCGATGCCTCGGTCGCTGGCCCAGAACAAATAACCATCATGATAGATCGGTGACGTGACATTCGCCCCGACATTTGTGTCCCAGAGACGATGCGATTCTGTCACGTCACCGTTACCACCAAGACGAATTGCCATCGACTGATTTTTGCGGCCGCCAATGACGTAAGCAATCCCGTCGTTCACAACAACGCAGGGAACGACGTAATCCTGAATGCCTTCGCAATTCCACAGCGGCTTGCCCGATGCCGGATCAAAACCTTTGACGTGCATCTTGTGGCTGATAATCAATTCGTCGCGACCATCACCGGACTTCGCGACGATTGGTGTTGTCCAGCTCTTGTCGATCCCTTCGATGCGCCAGACTTCTTTTCCGGTCGTCCGATCAAAAGCCAAAACGCAGGCGGATTCGATACTGGCGTTGATAATCACCAGATTCTGAAACAGGATCGGTGACGCTGCAGAACCGAACCCTGCAGTTTTGTCTCCAGTCTTCGCGGTCCATCGTTGTTCACCATCGTGACTGTAGGCGACCAGGCCGGATACGCCGAAATACGCGTAGACTCCCGCTTCGTCCGCTACTGGAGTTCCCGTCGCAAATCCGTGGTCGGCAACGCGTCGCGTCACATCCTGTTCTGCATCGGAACCCTGCATCGCTTCATCCCACCGGATGCTGCCGTCGTTCACATCCAGGCACAGCACATGCAGCTGCAGGTCGGCTTTGTTTCCGGGTGCGTCCGGATCCAGGCCGTACCCGGTGAACGACGTCAGGTAAATGCGACCATCAAACACCACGGGACTCGACGCACCGTGACCAGGCAGCTCCCGCTTCCACAGCATGTTCTCTGTAGCACTCCATGTGAGCGGCACATCGGCTTCCGGGGCTGCTGAGTTTCCATCCGCTCCTCGAAAGCGAGGCCAGTCCGCGGCAGTGGCTGCGGAGCATGTGACGGTTAGCAGAGAAACGCAAAGTGCAGAAAATCGGAGCATCATTCGCGGCGTTCGGGTAAGAGGTGAATTGAAGATTGGCACGGTCAATGTAGGGCAGATCAAGCAGGGAAGCGACGCTGCTCCGGCAGTGCTCGTTCTGTCATTCAGGAGGCTGCCGGAACGGCGCTGCGCTTGGTTCGGCCTACTTTTGAGTCACTTTATCGGGGCCAATGAGCTGAACCAGGTCGGGCAAATCATAAACGTGTAGCGCGCCGTGGACGGTGCTGTCGAGTTGTCCGATCGGTGATTTTTGACGGACAACGTCGGCCCAGCTTGCGGGCGTATCACGAACGGTTACTGACGCAAACAGGTCCGGCTGCATTGCAGCGGCGTGCAGCGCAATGATCCCCGCCGCGCCTGTTCCGACAAGATGAACTTTACGCGGTGCGTCTCGCTTCTTTTGGTAGAACGCAACAAAGTCGGCAGCTGCCAGAGTATCTTCCACGCGAGTCCCCAGCAGTGGTTTCCCAAGTAAGTAGCTGAGATAGAATGTCTTCCAATCTGTCAGCACGGCATCGCGTTTTTCGTGAGCTGTTTCGCCCTGGCTGCTGAGATCCATGGTCACCACCGCGTAGCCTTCGTCGATCAGCTTTTCGATCGGCCCGTCCGGTTCTGCGTCGCCCATTTTTCCTGAGTCATGAAGGTACAGGTACGCGTCGTCGACCGGTGACGGCGGATGAAACGTGAGCCCCGGCAACACCCGGCCTTCTGTTGTCAAGACCAGCTTATCAATATGGTATCCCTCGCGCTGCTCGCGGCCAATGTCCTCGAACTGCGGTGGCTTCAGTTCCTGTGGCGGACGAACGCCGATCAGTTGTCGAATTCGCGTACGCATTTCGTCCGCAGGTTTTGTTTTCCAAAGCTCTTCCCGTTGCTTAGCCAGTTCTGTTTCGAATTCGGTGTTGAGATCAACAACCGATTTTTCGTTCTTAAAGCTTGTCAGAACCTGACCGCTTTCTGTGCAATGAAGTTGTTCGGGAGGAAGCGTCGGCAGTTCGACCGCCGTGACAGGCTCATCCTGATCCAGCAGCCACCGCTTCATCCAGTAAGCGATCGTTGCCAGGTTCTGCGGATGGACTCCATGGCGTCCCTCGACTTCGACAAGGTCCACTCGTTCCGGAAATCCCAGACGTGCGTAAACCCGCTTCGCCTGTCGGTAATTTTCCCATGCACCGACAATGCTGAAGAAATCATCGGTCGTTGAGCTGATCAGGGTCGGCCGCGGTGCTCGTAACAGAATGTAGTCCGGGTGATCCAGTCCGAATGCAATCTGCCCGTAAATATTCTGCTCAGCATCCTGCGGTCCGATCGAAGCAATCAGATGCCGAAACGTCGTCAGGTAACACGCTGGAGCAGCACAGGCGACGCGATCATCCAGCGCCATCACATAGCTCGTCAGCGTTCCACCACCCGAACACCCTGTGAACCCGATTTTGTCTTTGATAATTTCCGGTCGACTCGCGAGATAGTCGATCGATCGCATCGCGTCCCAGACTCGATAGCGTGCCGTGTTTCGCCCGACCAGAATTGAGCCAACGCCGGTCAGGAAATGTTCCGTGGTTGTGCCACCGAACTGCGGTTTGCCTTCCGGATTCAGAAACTGTGAGCGTTCTCCCTGTCCAATCGGATCGAAACACAGCGCCGCCATTCCCTGTTTGGCCATCATGATGCCGAATCGCTGATTGTAGTCCGCCGTCTTGGCGGTCCGACTGTGGCCGCTCGAAACAACCACTGCGGGCACAGCCGCATCAGCTTCCGGCAGGTACAGATTCGCCGTCACATGATGGTTCGGCTGGCTTTCGAAGATGACGCACTCGATTCGGTATCCATCGCCTTTGATAGTCCGCACAGTCCGGGCGTTCAGTGGCGTGCGTTCCGGAAAGCCGCCAAGTTGAGTCACGAAGAATTTCTTCAGCCGCTGTTGATATTCAACAATTTGCTCAGGAGTTTTTAGTTCTTCATAAGTTTCCGTTCGAACATCAAGCGCCGCATAGGCCTGTTGCTGCAACTGCGTGTAGAACGACGCGCCTGTTCTCTCCGCTTCGTTCAGACAGGACAGGTCCTCAGCATTTCCAGCAGGGAACGACAGGAATAGCGATAGCAGGAGCAGTGCGGCAGGAATTTTCATCAGTCGTCTCAATGTGAGTAACAGGCCGGAAATACGGATTCACAAACGACAGTAGAGTCGCGATTCCAGGCCATGTCCACCGAACAGCGTTGTCGCAAATCTGAGCACGCGTCTATTGGGACGTCTCCGGAGATTTAACAGGAACCACTTGAGCTTCACGAGCAATAAAGTGTGAGGGAATCGATTTGAACAGGAGGGAACAGGAGGGAACAGGAGGGAACAGGAGGGAACAGGAGGGAACAGGAGGGAACA
>CALFOL010000656.1 GCA_937919915.1 uncultured Planctomycetaceae bacterium | reverse complement strand
ACGCGTCCGTCGCGGTTCGGTCCGCGCCAGCCTGACCATGCAGCTGACTTGCGATCAGCTGATCGTTCAACCGGCAGGAATCCAATCAGTGATTCCAGTGCCTCCAGAATTTCAGGCAGCGTGGCGACGGCGTCCAGTGCCGCTGTTACGCTTTGCCGGTCTGCGTCAGAAAGTTCGGACGACGCGAAAGCTGTTATGAACAGAACCGGCTGAGTCTGCCCAACGACGCGCAGGTCTCCCTTCTTGATCGTGCCGCAACCTTCCAGAAGCGGCTGTGCAAAGTGACGCTGGGAGAAAACAGCAGCGAGTACAAGCGGAATGAGGGAGGGTTCACGCTGAGGCGAGGAGGTGACGTGGTGATCAAGGTGACTCGGAAGCCGTCAGAGCAGGCTGAAGTACCGCCACTGCTCCCGATCGCGATACCAGACACGGCTCAACAGACGTTGATGATGAATGGATTCAAACTTACAGCGGACGAAGCCGTGAAACTTCAGGACAAAACGGCAGCGGATCCCGCAGATCTCGAATCGCGTCTACAACTGTTGGGTTACTACGGACGAAACAGTATCATGCAACCAGCGCTGCGGAAGTCGCAGGCAGAACTGGTTTGCTGGTGGGTCAATAACTATCCCGAAGCCGCTGCCCATAAGCAGTCGAACATGCATGCCAGCATCGATCCGACCGGCTACATGTCAGCGAAGAAAGCATGGCAGAAGCAGGCCAGTAACTATCCAGAAAACACGGCGATTCTCCGCAACGCCGCGCGGTTCTTTCTGCAGTCAGACAGGTCAATCGCGACTGAGTATCTGCAGAGAGCTCAGAAGCTGGAACCAGATAACGCGGACTTAGCTGCCCAACTGGGTCAGCTGTATCAACTTGGTTTGATGACCGCGTCTGGCAAGGAACGTGATGAGCTGGCAAAGAAAGCGTTGGAGCAATTTGAACTGGCGATTGATAAAAACGCGGTTCCACAGGCGGCTTCGTCATTGCTTGTTTCTGTGACAAAGGCAGCGTTTGCCGCTGGGGCGATGGACAAGGCTCACGAATATGCACAGCAGTTGCTGGCAGAAGACGACGATGATCCAGCCGATTGGAATTCAGGCAACGCGACGCACCAGGCGAATATCGTTCTTGGTCGGCTGGCTTTGAAGCAGGGAAAAATCGAGGAAGCAGGAAAGTTCCTCGTAGCAGCGACAGCCGTAGAGTAAGCGACTCGCTTGCTCCTCCGGCTGTCAAAAAGAATCGTCGAATAGACAGACGACGTCACCTGTCTATTCGACGCCGAATTACGTCGGAATGCACAAGCGAGTCGCTTGTGCTACGGCCTTCCGTCTTTAGGCTTTGCTTCAAGAAAGCCGCTCGCTTTCAACCAGGCTGCGAGATGAAGATTCCACTTTGATACGGGGTTCTCTGATTCACGAATTCCATAGCCGTGACCACCTTTCGCGTACGCATGCAGTTCCGCCGGAACTTTGTTCTCTCGCAGCCGAGCAAACAACAAAGCCGACTGAGCTCCACGCATGGCATCGTCCCAGGTAACGGCCATGAACGTTGGTGGCGTGTCTTTCGTCACAGTCACAAGGTCACCCAGCTCGGCGACCTTGTCGTTGTATTCGTTGCCAAGATAGGCACAGTAGATCGGGCAGATGAAGTTGGGACGGCAACTGATGTCATCAGCCGCATCGACGCGGTCGTAGCACTTCGTTTCGTACTGCACGCCTGACATGACAGTCAGATGTCCGCCGGCAGAGAATCCCAGTGTGCCCAGTCGTTCCGGATCGATGTGCCATTTTTCCGCCTGCTGTCGCACCACACGGATCGCTCGCTGCACGTCCTGCATCGGTTCCCAGTGAATCTTATCCGGGATTCGACGTGGGACTCGATACTTCAACACGAATGCCGTGACGCCGATGGAGTTGAACCACTCCGCGACTTCGAGCCCTTCTTTCGGCCACGCCAGAATGTTGTAGCCTCCGCCAGGACAGATGATTACTGCACAGCCGTTTGCTGTTTCCTGTGGTGCTTCGAATACGGTTAGCGTGGGAACATCGACGTACTTGATGCGTTCTTCGGTGAGCTCCGATTTCAGCTGAGCGATTTTCGATTCATCCATCAATACAGAACCGGCAGGCAGTCCCGTGGGCCAGAGTTTGATTTCGGTGCGTTCGTCCTGAGCATGAACGCCGACAGTGAATAAAATGACGACAGCCGTGGCGATTGTTTTGGTGATGTTCATGTGGTGCTTATACGGGGTTTGGTGCCCGGTTATTCCCGGTCAGAAGAATGAACCACGGATCTCACTGATGGCACGGATAGAATCACAGATTTAGGGGAGTTTCACGTGATAGCAGGGCGATCAAAGTTCATCGGCTAGCAACTTTTTCATCGCCGTCATGAGTACTTCTTCGACAGCGGGACTAACGCGCGAAGCACGGTCGCTTGGTTCGTAGCCGCCCTGTGAATAGGCGATCTTTGTGCACACGTATCCCGGGCCGTATTCTCCATAGGCGGCCATCGCGACGAATTGTTCTGGTGCCATTTTCTGAGCCGCCAGCTGGTATTCAACAAACAGCTCACCCGGCATAAACAGAATCCGCACAGGTCCGAGTGAGAGGCAACCGATGTCGGTCGTGATACCCGCTTTCGCCCGCCGCAGCCAGGCAAGATGCTTGGCGGCCGTTAGTTGATTGGGGCCGGTAGTGGCTTCGTCTTTAAGCACCGGAATCAACGCGTCTTCCACCAGATGATCGCCGATCGGCAAAGCAATGGCTGCTGTCTTCCACAGGAACGGACTGTTATTGACCGATTCAAACTTCAACGCCGCCTCAGCCTCCGTCATGCCCTTCAACACTTTGTCCGCCAGTACCTGCCGGTTGCCCTGACTGCCGTCGTTCCATTTGCCGGCGCCGATGTTTCCGCCGGCGCCGTTGAAGTGAATCACGGGGCTGCCGAGCTGCTTCTGCAGAGCGTTGCGAGCCATGCCCGGGAAGTCCGGATTGGCCTGGCCGGTGCGATAATAGCTTTGCGGATGAGTCGCATAGAACGTCAATGTTGCAACGACTTCGTCGCCAGCCCGAAACGTCACCATTCGCAGCAGCGGGTCGATGGTACCAACCGGCAACGCCCGAATATCAGGATCGCGGCAGGCCGTGTAGCGAGTGTGCTGCACTCTGCCGTCCTCACCCAGCAATCGTCGATTGGAAGCAACTTCCACGACTTCCGCACTACCGACTCCAAAGTGTGACACTGTCTTCGCGTTGCTCAGCGCAGTCTTTGCTGCATCCGCCGCGCGAACGAAAACATCGCGGCAGAAACGTTCGTCGTAGTTTTTTCCGCCGTGACCGAATTCCACCAAAATCGCTTCAGCGGAAAAGTCACAACGAGGAGCGTCGTGCTGGTGCAGTGTGTGCACGCTGACTCGATCGGCCGTCGTCCCTGTGGCAACGGCCATCCGCTCGCGGAATTCCTGATGAGCGGCGTTGGCGATTCCCAGCCAGTCGACCGTACACAACACGATGGGTTTTTCATCGCCGGGGGCAAGCACGATACCGCGGCACGACAGCGGTTCAGTGATCTCTTTGGTCGGATCGTAAGCCAATGGGCTGCCCACCGGCGGCGATGCGTCGACGTCAAAGGTAGCGACGCGCAAACCTTCTTTTGCCAGGACAGTCGAGTTTGCACTGAGTCCGCAGACAACGCACGGCAAACACATCGAGCGAACGATCAGCCAGCACAACTTGTTCATATCACGGTTCCTAAAGAGCGAGATCCAGATGCGGCAGGCCTGCAGCCCATTCGAACAGCCACTCAGAATTTGCAGAAGATGCGAGTACCCAAAGCGCATCATTCTAAGACGCCGATAAATTAGAGCGTGGATTCGCATCCGAAAACAGCCCACGCGACTGTTTCTTTTCGCCAGCAGTGGCCACAATTGCCCGGTCGTGAGTTCATTATTTTTCCCGGAAGAGACACAACATGCTTCGACTTCTCATGATCGGTCTGATCTTCGCACCGGCGGCGTCAGCCGATGAAAAGAACCAATTTGCCCTGGCAGCACCCGCAGACTGGGGTGGAGAAACAATCAAACTGCCGCCGGGGTTCGCTCGCGACATGAAGTGGAGGGGCGTGGAGCACATTCGTTTCGCACCAGGAATGATGCAGGCGAATTCGGATACGTTCTTCTGTTATGCGTTCGCTTTTGAACTCGACCGCAACACCGATCTGACGCAGGAAGCTGTCACCGCCGAGTTTCTGAAATACTACCGCGGACTTTGCAGCGCGGTGGCGGGCGCAAAAATCCCGGATCTTGATACTTCGAAGTTCAGCTTCAAGCTCGAGCCAACGAAAACGAAGCCGACGGCATTGGCAGACGTGAAGGAGATTCACTACACCGGCGTGCTGGACTGGATCGAACCTTTCGCCACACGAAAACCGCAGAAGTTAAACGTCGAGATCCAAACGTGGAAAGACGATCACCACGGCTACCTCTTTGCCGGTGTGTCGCCTCAGGCCACAGACGCTGTCATCTGGAACCAACTTCACAAAATTCGCGATGACTACGTCAGTAAGTCAAAGTAGCCGTCTCTGTCCCAGTGACGTCTACTTTGTCCCAGCTTCTCTCAGGATCATAATATGAAAAGCGTCTTCGCACTGTTTATCACCATCGCCTTTGGCAGCACGGTCTTGGCTGACAAACCGAACGTGCTTCTTATAGGTGACTCAATCTCTTTGGGTTACACGCCTCACGTTGTGAAGATGATGCAGGACGAAGCGAATGTCGCGCATAACAAAGGCAATGCTCAGCATTCGGGCACCGGAGTCGAGAAACTGGAAGGCTGGCTGGGCGATACGCAGTGGGACGTGATCCACTTTAACTGGGGACTGTGGGATCTGTGCTATCGTCATCCGGAATCCAAAGAGCAGGGTCGTCGTGACAAAGGTCGCGGCACTTTGACGACATCGCTGCAGCAGTACGAAGTCAACCTCGACGTCCTCGTTTCGCGACTCAGGAAAACGAACGCGGTGTTGATCTGGGCGAATACGACCGTTGTCCCGGAAGGTGAAGCTGGCCGGAAGATCGATGACGATCTGAAGTACAACGAAGTCGCGGCACGAGTGATGAAAAAGCACGGCGT
>CALFOL010000655.1 GCA_937919915.1 uncultured Planctomycetaceae bacterium | reverse complement strand
AGTTGATCGGAGACCGGATCGATCAAACCGTGACCTGGAAACACGGCACGGACGTGAGCCGCCTGGCCGGCAAGCCCATCCGGCTGCGGATCGTGATGAAAGACGCCGACCTGTATTCCTTGCAATTCAGCGGTAGCGATTGACGTCACCCAGAGGCAAGAATTCACGCAAGGAAACATGTTTTGTGGGGAAGAGACCCAATGAAGCCGACCACTCTGTTGATTTCTGTCGTCTGCGTGCTGTTTTCCTACACGCTTCGTGGAGCGGATCCGCTCGCACAGCAGTACGTCGTGGTTCACAAAGTTGGTGATCTGCACGATCCGGCAAAGGCGGTGTGTGTCGGAACGCCCGACATTTTGCAGTTGCCGTCGGGGCGGCTGATTGCCTCGATGGAATTGTGGCTCAAGCGGCCCACGTCTGGTGACGAAGGCGGCATCGACTATCCCAACCATTGCAAGATCAAAGCCAGCAACGACGGCGGTCGAACGTGGCGCCAGATCTCGACGAATGGCATCACATGGGGGTCGCTGTTCTACGTGAATGATGCGCTGCACATGATCGGCAACGATCCGCACAAGAGAGACATCCGTATCATTCGTTCGCCTGATGATGGCCGGACGTGGTCGGAGCCGGTGACGTTGTTTGATGACTCGCGTTACCACGGTTCGGCCACGCCGGTGCATGTCAAAGACGGGTTCGTCTACCGGGCTTTTGAAGACATGAATCGTGGTTCGGCGTCACTGGTGGTGGCGGGCGATCTGTCCAAAGACCTGCTCGATCCGGCGGCGTGGCGAATGTCGAACAAGGTCGAACCGCCTCGTGAGACGCCGTCACTGTCACGCGGCGCCGCGACAAACAAAGACGGGCGTGACTCGGGTGGCAACTGGTTTCTGGAGGGCAACGTCATCGAGATTCGGGGGGAGTTATACGTGTTGCTGCGAACTCGTATCGACGTGCAACTGACGGCCGGTATGACCTCGGTGTGCAAGCTGGAAGACGACGGCCAGACGATGAAATACCGCTTCCTGCAGTTCTATCCCATGCCGGGCGGGCAGAATAAATTCAAGATCATCTTCGATGAAAAGTCCGGCCTTTTCTGGACGTGCAGCACGATCGTGCCCGATCCGTATCAGCCGCTTAGTCCGCTCGCCGACCGCGGATTTTCCGGGACGCCGGGGAACATGCGGCGCATCTTGATGCTCAACTACAGCATCGACGGGCTGAACTGGTTTCAGGCCGGTTGCGTGGCGATGAGCAAAAACCCGCTGGAGTCGTTTCACTATTCGTCACAGGTGATTGTTGGAGACGACCTGCTGGTGCTGTCACGCAGCAGCATCGGTGCGGCCGATCGGTATCGCGACTACACCTGGAATTCCGGCATCGCCTCGGGCAAAGCGAAGCTCCCCTATAACAACCACGACTCGAATATGATCACGTTGCACCGCGTGAAGAACTTCCGATCGCTGGCGCTCGATATCAGGCCGGATTTCGAGGCGTCGGCGGCGAGCGATGAGAAAAAACGACATGAGTGATTGATCGATCAATCCGAGATGGCGAAAGTCGCCTGTTCATTGCCAAACGCAGTGTGGGACTGGACCATCACACCAGGCCTTCGCGAAGGGCTTTGGCGACGGCGCCGCCGACGGTGTTGACGTGCAACTTGGCGTAGATGCGGCGGACGTAGTTGTCCACGGTGTGCAGGCTCAAATCCAAACGAACGGCGATTTCCTTTTTCGTCAGCCCGTCAGCAAGCAGAGTGAGGACTTCGCGTTCCCGGTCGGAGAGGTCTGAATCTGTTTTCGATGGAGCAAGCTGGCTGAATCTGTTCAGCACGCTACGGGCAATCTCCGGCGTCATCGGCGCTCCGCCAGCAGTAACTTCCTGGACCGCTGCGACAATGCGTTCCAATGGTTCTGACTTCAGCAGATAGCCGGATGCGCCGGCACAGATCGCTTCAAAGACGCGCTGTCGGTCGTCGAAAACGGTAAACATAACGATGTCGGTGGCAGGGCTGAGATCCTTGTATTTGCTCAGCCCTTCCAACCCGGACATGCCTGGTAGTCCAATGTCGAGGATAATGACATCCGGACGCGGCGTGTTGGGCGTCTGTAACTCTTTCAACGAGGCTTCACACGATGCGAATGCTTCGACGTGGCCGCAGGCGGAAACTTCCAGAGCTTCCTGCAAGGTCGTGCGCAGGTCCGGATGATCCTCAACGATCCAAACAACGCTCGATGTAGGTATATGCCTGCTCATGGAGAATTCAACCTTTCGAAAATGGAACCGAGAGACGCACCGTCGTGCCTTCGCCAGGTCCGCTCCTGATATCCAGTGAGGCCCTTAACAGCGCCGCTCGCTGTTCGAGATTCTCTAACCCTGTTCCGCTGGTGTCGCGCGACGCGACCGTGTCAAATCCTCGCCCGTTGTCCTCGACTTCCAAAACAAGCGTCTCACCCCAGTCGAAAGAGACACGGATGTTTTCAGCTTCGCTGTGCCTGCGGGCATTCGTGAGAACCTCTTTGAGAAATGTCACCACGTTTCTTGACCATTCGATGGCCGGTTTCCCTTCAGGCGGCTCGCCTTCAACGACGATTTCATGCTTCACTCCATCCAGTATCCTGCTGGAAATCGACTGCAACCGATGTGACAGCTCGCTCCAGTTGCTCGCCCTGGGTACCAGTAACCAGATGACATCTCGCATATGGTCAAGTGTCTGTCTGGCTCCGGCTGAAATGGCGGCAAGTCGTTCCGGTCCGAGTTCGCCGCGCAGGAGCTGTTGCTGAGCCAGATCACTCTGAAGGGCCAGATGGCTCAGGCTGGCGCCGATTTCGTCATGCAGATCGCGAGCGATGCTAGACCGCAGTTCTTCCTGAACGCGAGCAGCTCGGGCGCGCAACCACAGAAACCCGATCAGTCCCAGAAGACTGATAACTAACGTGGAACCGATAGCACCCCAGAGGAGTCGTTGTCGTAGCGTCTCCCGCTGGATTTGAATCGAGAGCTGAACGTGTCGCAGCTCTGCCCGAAGCGCCTCAGCACGCTCGATCCCTGTCAGCCAGGCAGGCCAGTCGAGCAGTTCTTCACGGCTTGAGTATCCATCGGTCAGTGCTGTCGGCGTCCAGCCAGGCTCGGTCGAGCTGCTGGAGAACTCGACGGGCCGCCCGGCCGCCAAGTTCTTTCCCTCGCGCCAAACCTGCAACTCACTCATTGCCATCAGATACTCTTCCGGGCTGCGACCACTGCCTGGACCACGCCTCCACAGCGCTTCACAGGTAATGCGAATTCGCTGAGCCGTCAGGCCGGGTGTGGCAAACATCAATTGCGCCGATCCGGGATTGGGCAACGCTTCGCCCGGGTAGGGTGGTTCGAGTTCATTGAGAATCTCCGTCGCATCCGCAGTGCCGGCATCGGCCAGCACGCGAAAATGCGTGGGGAATCCGAATCCCGGCTGGTCTGCAAAATCTCGTGGATACGCGGTAACCAGATGGACTTCGTCAATCGGTTGCGAGACTCCCAGGTCGACTTCGACCCAGGCCGCATCCGAAACCACGGCGCGGTCGGCGATCTCGCTGCGATATCCGTTGGTGGGCGAAGACTCTGGGCCTCGCAACGGCAGGCACCACAAATAGCCGTCCGTCAGGTTGCGGGCTTCCCAGCGGCGCGATATCTCTGTCGAAGCGGTGCTGGTCACGGGACAACTAAGCGCTACGTTTTGTCCTCGTTCGAGAACGATGACCTCACCCAGGCGATAATATTGCCGACTTGGCTGCAGCGGATCGTCGCGAAAGCCGGTCACACGTATCCGCAGGAATCGTCCCGAGGTCCCATTGCCCTTGAAGCTGAGAAAGTCGATCCGCTCGCCGGCGCTGACCGCCTCTTCCTTCCAGCGAGCAACGTGAACGCTCGTCGAAAAGCCTTTGTCAGACGAAATGTCAATCTGCAACGAGGATGGAAAGCCCGCTGACGGCGGATCACCGGCGATGGCCGGTCGAGCGGGAAACAGGACGATCTTCTCCGGCGTCACCTCGCGGCCGAAATCGACAATCACCCACGCCGTTTCGGCCCCATGGCCATGAAATCCAATTCGTCGATGTGTCTGCAACGACGGAATAAGCTTTGGCAGCATCTTCAACTCCTGCTGGATTACCCGCAGACGCGAGTCGGATGCAGGAACTTCATCGCCGCGCGCAACCCTATCGTTCGCACTCGTCAGAGCGAGCAATGACAAGGCCAGGATTCCAGTTGCCGCCGTATTCATCGCATTATTCTATCAGGTTCGCTGCCGAAATCCGTGTGACGTGATCTCGTGGCATGAGTACGCGTCCGAGTTCTGTTAGAATCGAAGGAGCTGTAAGGGAATGGTGATGTGTCCGATAGAAGTCCGCAGCATGCACTACGCCAAATAATCAGGGGATTCCAAAGTCATGAACGCACGCTTTTCTCGCAGACAGATCTTGAAGGTGGGTTCCGCCATGCTGGCCTTGCCGTGGCTGGAAACTTTCGCACGGGCCGACGAGAAGACTCCGCCCAAGCGGATCATCTCGATCTGTACAAGCTTTGGGCTATATGGGCCGTCGTTCTTTCCCGAACAGGCGGGCAAGGACTACAAACCCAGCGAGCATCTCGAAGTCCTTGGCGATTTGCGCAAAGACTTCACCGTATTCTCGGGCATCTCCCATCCTGACATCGGAGGCGATCATGCTTCTGAGGCATGCTTCCTGACCAGCGCAAAGCACCCCACGCGCCCGGGGTTCCGCAACACGGTGTCGCTGGACGTCCTCGCCTCGCAGCACGTCGCCGGGGCCACGCGGTTCCCGCTGATGACGCTCTCGACCCTGGATGGGAGTCCGCTGTCGTACACTCCGACCGGGGCAGCCATTCCGGCATTGAGCACCCCTTCTCAGATCTACGCCCGGATGTTCCTCGCGGGAAACCAGGGCGACGTGGACAGGGAACTCGCTCGGCTCAAACGCGGCAAGAGCATGCTGGATCGGATGCGCGAACGGCTGGGCCAATTGGAGAAATCGGTCAGCCACCACGATCGCCAGCAAATCGCCGACTACACGGAAGCGGTGCGCAATCTGGAAAAGCAAATGGTTGCCGAAGAAGCCTGGGTGAAGCGGCCCAAGCCGAC
>CALFOL010000654.1 GCA_937919915.1 uncultured Planctomycetaceae bacterium | reverse complement strand
CTTAGAGCAGTTTACTTATTGTTGTGAACGGTACTCGCTCGCGGGAGTAGGCTTTCTGCAATCGAAATGCGTTCCCCGCGGCCACAAATCAGCGGCATACGCTGTAGTTATTCCGTGATTTCGCGTTCGATGTCGTAGATCGACTCGGTTTTGACATCGGGCAACTTGTACGGAATCGAATCAGGAACTTCTTCACTTCCTCAGGGATCATCAGAGCCCCTTTTGCGTAGTGGCCTGGTTCATCATCGGTCCTGGGGGCAAAGACCGATTGCTGTTCTTCGGCCAAAACCGTCTCGCCGTCTGCCGTCAGCAGGCTGTTATGTACGACAGCGCTTGTGACCTCGACATCACCCATCATGATGGTGACAGCTGGTTCGATGGTGTTGCCGCTTTTGAAATCATCACCTCGATGACCCAGCGCAAGCACGAAATCGCCTGTAAATCATCTCTCGAACGCTTTCGTTTTCCTATGTACACGCTGACCCGATTGGAAGCGTATCACAAGAAGTCGATGTCAGATAGATTTTCCTCCTGGATGAAGCCATAAATCCCCTTGGGAAAGATTAGAAACCGGCATTCCTCCCACTTTCTCATCCCACAAAAACAGCCCGCAAACAGCTGACGTTTCTGCGATTGCGGGCTGTGAAGAATTTTCACGCTTTTCACGTCACGGGCTTGTGGCCGTAGCTGCCGTCACCAGACGGCAATGTTGCAGCCCCCATTCGCGTTCTGGCGGACGCACGACAAACGACCACAACAATCCGCAACTGGCTCTAGGCCTTTTTGTGGCCGATGTTGATGTAGGCGTGAACATGCGGAGCTCCGCGGAAATGCCAGACAAACGAAGGCCCTTCCACGCGCCACATATCCCAGACTTTGTCCGACTGCAGATCGCCCTGTTGATAGAAGGCCATGTGGAGTTTATCCATTCCGCCGCTTTCTTTGACGATCTCCATCACTTCATCCCGGTCTTCCTGACGGTATGGTGAAAGCAGTACGCCCAGCGTCTTTTCTACCAGCTGTTTCTGGTCATCTTTCAATTCGGAAACGGCTATGCCTTCGAAGCGTCCGGCCTCTCCCTTGATTGCGACAGCGGTTTCTTTGGGGGGCGTCGATTTCACCAGTGCCTTCGCCATCTGATCGGCATCGAGTGCTTTGAAAACTTCGTTGGTTTGTTTGGTCTGGCTGAAGTACAGATTGTCTGCTGGTTCTTCGATTCCATGACCATAAACGATCGGTCCGCCGAAGGCGGCTTTGTCGACGCTGTTCCCGTCGGCTCGCAGCGTCAGATGCCGACCCGTCAGTTCGAATTCGAATTCGCTGCTGCCAGGTTCACCGAAAATCGCAATGCTGTACGAATGCATGCCGCCGGCATCGTCATTCATCTGATGGATAATCGTTTTGTAGCCATCCTTGCTGGTGATACCACGAACAACCTGATCAATCAGAGTCCTCTGTTTGTCGGTGTAGAAGTCATCGCCGATCTCCGGCTTGGTAATGTTCCAGTTGGCGTTGATTTTGTTACGCAGATCATGATTAAATCCGAAACAGATGGCCGACTTCTGTTTGTCAGTCAACGTCTTGTACAACTCGGTAACAGCAGTTTCCGCGGCACTGGAGGTTGTCGGTCCGGCGAACAGGTTGGACTGAAACAGACCACCGAATGCGACGGCTGCGGTTGTCCCGCCAACGACTTTAATGAATTGACGACGGTCAACAGCAACGGGTTTCTGTGATGGACTCATGGCGGGACGCTCCTTGGAAGTTATATTGGGAGGGAAGTTGGTTGCGGGACGAACCCCGTTCACGCCAAATCGTATCGCCCCGAGTCCCGAAATGCACCCGATTTTGCTGAACCGGCAAATGGTTCCATCTCTGCCCGACGATCAGGCGATTCGTTCGAACGCGTTAAGGCTCCAGATCCTCGGTTTTGTGCTATGAGCACACTCACCGCCAGCTCGTCACTCAGAGTCCTGGCAGTTACTTTAGCGCAGTTTACTTATTGTTGTGAACGGCACTCGCTCGCGGGAGCAGGCTCTCTTCGATCGAAAAGCGTGCCCCGCGGCCACAAGTCAGCGTAATACGCTGTAGCGAACCCGCAGCCATGTTTTGTGTCCGCATGGGACGCTCCCATTAATCATTAACCCACGTGAAGTCCGGATTTACCACAATGCAGGCAGGTACCGCCGCGATCAAGAGCACGCTGCGGACCTAT
>CALFOL010000653.1 GCA_937919915.1 uncultured Planctomycetaceae bacterium | reverse complement strand
CAGGCTCAACGGTCGTCTTTAAAGCGGAGACTCCGTTTAAGGTGGTCTCGAACCCGACTCTGCAGCGGGACGTGCGACTTCTCGTCAAGCAGCCTTTCGGCTCCGGAGGGTGGGTGCGCACCGTCACGACCAGCCAGACTGACTACACTGCTGGCGACCTCAACGCGGAAGTGGCCGTTTCATCAAGCGGTCCTGGCTTCGCATTCATCTTTGTGAATGTGACTTTTCTAACCGGGGATCTCAATACGCTAATGGGTGGAGACTACGAACTGACGCTCGTGGGAACGATCACTTCGAATTGAAGATCGAAGTAGACGTCACTGGGACAGCTGGCATGATGGTTCAGTTGTAGCGAGGTTTCTCCTAAACCTCGCCGTATCGGGAGAACGCTCCTTTTCCGCTAAGCATCATTTTCGGCAGCAGATGACGCCCTTCACGGTAGACGAGTTTCAGAAAACTCGTCTACGGCTGCCGCACCTTCTTCCCTGGCAAAGTGTCGACTGTGGTTATCTATTCGGCGGACCAGACCTTGACGTCATCGATCGCCAGACTTTCGCCCTTCATCACGAAGCGGTAGTTGGGTTTGTCGGTGTCCAGTCGGGCGTGCTGACCGCTGACCTTTAGTCCGTTGTCCGTCATCGCGACCACTTTGTCGCCGACCATTTCGACCTGCAGAGTGTACCACTGGCCCTTTTCAAATTTGCCTTTGGCCTGTCCGATCAGTTCGCTCTTGATTGACTTGTCCTTTTTGTCCGCGTCGGTGCGAACGATCAAAGCCGCTTCTGTGACAACGACGCGAAACAGATGTCCTTTGGCATGGTTCAGACTGAAATTGAATCCAGGTGTCGAGCCTTCGAACTTAAACGAAAGCCGCACAATGGAGTTACGGTTCCTTGTGTGAAAGTTCATCACCGCGGCGTGTTTGTCGGCTTCCAGTTCTTTACCGACGATAACACCATCCACAATCTTCCATTCGCCTTTGACACCTTTCCATTCTTTGCCCGGTTCGGTGCGATCAAAAGAATCTTCCAGCACGATTGCT
Source organism: uncultured Planctomycetaceae bacterium (assembly GCA_937919915.1). Lineage (GTDB taxonomy): Bacteria > Planctomycetota > Planctomycetia > Planctomycetales > Planctomycetaceae > Fuerstiella. The sequence continues at coordinate 1,255 of CALFOL010000653.1, read as the reverse complement.
CCTGGTTTTCCCAGGACCGGCGAGATCTCAGTGTTTTTCTCGGCGAAAATGGTGCTGCAGGAAACGGTCAGCAGGCAGATTGGCAAGATGGACTTCACAGACAGGTCTCCCGATTGAGTCTTGATATGGATAGAGCGAAAACGGAACGTTGCGTGTCCCGTGCCCGTCATACACTGTACTGTGTCGCCAGGTGGAATTCAGAAACCAGTGCGGTCCCATCTACTGATTGCGTGTTTTGTCTGCAGTCGGCAATTCAGAAACGATGGATTCCGCGAGTTCGGCGAAGGCCTGCGGAGCTTCATTGAGGTAGCCGTCGTTGGTGACGATTACCAGGACCGCGTTTTTCGAAGGGATCAGCATCAGAACAGAATACCACATCGTATTCGAGCCGTTATGCCAGATCACACGTCCGTCCGCCCAGTAGATGTTCCCACCCGAATCGGGCAAGGTCGCCCATCGACATATGCACAATTCCAGCGGGCCCCATCACGGGAGAGTTGTCACCGTGTTTGCTCGGATCGACTGGATTTCTCATGAACAACACACGTTGGTGTCCCCATGGCTGATCAAGCGGTTCGCTTCCCTGCGGTGGTCCGAAGCCCGCCGACCGGATCTTCAATGGAGCGAACAGCTCCTTTTCAATCAAAGCTTCCCATGTTGTGTTCCTGTTTTCTGCTGCGATCAATCCTGCCAAAGTATACCCGACGTTGGAATACGCATGACTTTTCCCTGGCGGCGAGGCTGCTGACTGAGCCAGAACCGCCGAAATCTCATCACGGCGTTTTTCGTGAAGTTTCTGCAGTTCTTTCGGCCGCGAAAACTGCACGCTCATGGGGAAATCTCTGGGGAGGCCGGCGGAATGAGTCAACACATGATGAAGTGTGACTTCGTTCCAGCTGCTGTGCATTTGTGAAGCCATGTCTGGCAACATGACAGGCAGGGTGCTGTCCCACGAGAGTTCGCTGCGTTCGACAAGTCGTGCGACCACGGTGGCGGTCATCGATTTCGTGATCGATCCCCAATGCCATTTGTCATCAACGGTGACGGCAACATCTGATTTCTGTCGACGTTTTCCACAGACAGCACTGGCGACTGTTTTTCCGTCCACCAGGACCATCGCACCCATGCCGACAAGGCTGAGTTTTTTCCGGACGGGCTCAATGTGCTGCAGGAGTAAGCACCCGCCCACAAATAATCGCATATAACGAATGACCACCTAGTTATTCAGGTAAGGATCATCCGAAGATTATTATGT